>JBPCPZ010000039.1:0-8208 GCA_050998655.1 Actinomycetota bacterium | reverse complement strand
AGCGGATCTTGCGCTTTTCCGGGGCGACACCACCGCGGCTGCCGAGCTTTGCGCGGTTGGACTTGCCTCTTTGCTCCCTCCCTACCCGCACCACCGAGATCGACAACAGCAACGGCATGCAAGCTTGCTCGAATCACACGGGGCTTGCACAAGCGTTGTGGACGCCGAGGCGTCCACCGAGCGTGTGGCGGAGGAGGTGTCGCGCCTGCTTCTCGACGATTTTGCCCTACAGCAGATGCGCAAGGCGGCCCTTAGTCTGGGCCGCCCGGATGCAGCGCTGCAGCTGGCCGAGCTGGTGAGACAGCAGGCGCCTTGAGGTTGCCGGAACGAGGCCGGATCCATTTCATCGGGATCGGGGGCGCCGGCATGTCTGCGATAGCTAAGGTACTGATAGAGCGTGGCCATGAGGTTTCGGGCACAGACATGCGGGAGTCTCGGGCGACCGCCGCGCTGAGTGACATGGGCGCCCACGTCACCATCGGCCATGACCCTGCTCTTGTGGATGGAGCCGCTGCGGTCGTCTACTCATCGGCGGTGAAGGAAGACAATCCCGAGCTCGTTGGCGCGCGTCAGGCGGGGGTGGTGGTGCTCCACCGAGGGGAGGCGCTGGCGAGCGTTCTCTCCGGCAGCCACTCGATCGTTGTGGCGGGGACGCACGGCAAGACGACGACCTCGTCCATGGTCCTGTCGATCCTGCGAGGCGCGGGGTTCGACCCCACCTATGTGATCGGCGGCGCGCTCGAGGGCGTTCCCATCAACGCCGGCAGCGGGGGTGATGATGTCGCGGTCGCAGAGTCGGATGAAAGCGACGGCTCGTTCCTGCTGCTCGATCCCACGATCGCGGTTATCACCAATATCGAGCCCGACCACCTCGATCACTGGGGCTCAATAGAGACTATCGAGGAGGCCTTTCAGGGCTTCATCGGGACCGCCGACTGCGCGGTCGTGCGCAACGACGACAAGGTCGCGCGCCTCGCCGCAGAACGGAACGGGCTGAGGCTCGTCACTTATGGCTCCGGAGGAGAGATCTCCGCGGGCGACATTTGCTTGAAGGCGCATTCGACCGCCTTCGCGCTTGTCGTGGGCGACTCACGCGTTACCGTGCATCTCGGGACTCCGGGTCATCACAATCTCTTGAACGCTCTGGCGGCGGCCGCAGCGTGCTTCTCTTTGGGAGTAGGCATCGAGGCAATCGGTGCGGGGCTCGACTCTTTCAGCGGCGTCGAGCGACGCTATCAACTGCACGGTGACAAGCGCAACATCACGGTGATCGACGACTACGCTCATCATCCCACCGAGATCGCCGCCGCGCTGGGCGCCGCTCGGTTGGGATCTTGGCGACGAGTGATAGCGGTGTTTCAGCCTCACCTCTTCTCTCGCACGCTGGCGCTGCGGGCCGAGTTCGGGGGTGCGTTTGGCGACGCCGATGTCATCGTGGTCACCGACGTCTACGCCGCCCGGGAAGAGCCTGTACCCGGAGTCACCGGCAAGATCATCTCCGATGCCGTGTGCATCTCTCTGTTCGGTCGTACGGTTGCATATGTGCCCGAGAGAAAGGAGCTGCTCGCCTACCTCGCGGCGCGAGCGCGACCCGGGGATCTCGTGCTTACGTTGGGCGCGGGCGACATCGCGACGCTCGCCGACGAATTGCTCGAGGCCCTGGATGTGGAAGCGGCGTGAACCTCGAACAGGTCGCGACGCGTTTGAGAGGCAGGCTTGCGGGGCGCAGCGCCGCGCACTTTTCACTGGCTCGCCTCACCACCTATCGCCTGGGCGGAGAGGCAGAGCTCTTCGTCGAGCCCGCTGCCATCGCTGATCTCGAAGTGCTCGGCGAGGTGCTCCGTGACGCCGGCTTCGGCGCAGGCACCGTCCCGGTGACCGTGCTCGGGCGCGGTTCGAACCTGGTGGTCTCGGACGATGGCGTCGAGGGCGTCGTGATCCGTCTGGGACCTCGCCTCGCCTGGACATGTGAGCGCGGCGATCGAGGTGTGCGTGCGGGAGCTGCGACTCCTCTCCCACAGCTCGCCAACCACGCGCTCAGGCGGGGGCTCTCGGGGGCCGAGTTCCTGGTCGCTATACCGGGATCGGTCGGCGGCGGAGTTCGCATGAACGCAGGCGCGCACGGCACCGATATCGCGAGCATCGTGAGCGCGGCCCTGATCTTCGATCTGGCCACTCTGTTGATTCAGGAGCGCACTGCGGATCAACTGGGCTTCGGTTACCGCCGCTCGGGGCTGTCCGCCTTAGAGGTGGTGGTGGAAGCGAGCTTCGAGCTCGAAGGCGCCGCCGACGCCTACATCCGGGCGCGCATGGAAGCCTATCGGCGCCACCGTGCTGCGACGCAGCCGGGGGCCGCCCAAAACGCCGGCAGCGTGTTCAAGAACCCGCCCGACGATTCGGCGGGCCGCTTGGTGGAAGCGTGCGGGCTCAAAGGTTTCAGAGTGGGTGGGGCGTCGGTTTCGGAACTGCACGCCAATTTCTTCATGGCGGCTGAGGGTGCCACGTCGCAGGACGTGTACGACCTCGTCCACGAGATCGCCACCCGAGTGCGCGCCCGATCTGGAGTCGAGCTCGAAACGGAGGTTCGCTTCGTGGGGCATTTTCGACCCGCGACGCGTGCGTCGGCGACGGAGCACGCATGAGCGTTGTCGAGCACCGAGCGCGCATCGATACCGACCCTCGCTTCAGCCGCCGCCGGCATGCCGTCGCCCGATTGCGCCGTCGCAGGTTTCTCGGACGCGCTGCTTTGATCTTGGGCGTTGCAGCGGTCGTGTGGATCGCTTTCTTCTCGCCTTTGTTGATGGTCTCGAATGTGGAGGTGGTAGGCAGCGGCCACGTCACTGCCGCAGACATAACGACCATCGCGCGGCTCGATGAACGCCGCAACCTGCTGCTGCTGTCGACCACCGAGGTGGCCCAGGCGGTGAGGGAGCTCGCCTGGGTAAAGCGAGCAGAGGTCGATCGCAAGCTGCCCGCGACGCTGCGTGTAGATATTGTCGAGCGGGTGCCGGCGCTCGCTCTGCAGGCGGCAGAGGCGCGCTGGACCATCGATCGCCGGGGCCATGTCCTGGCCCCCGGCGCGCCGAAGCGGCTCCCCACCGTGGCGGCGGTGTCGGACGAGGCCATAGCCGTTGGCGAGCCGGTGACGTCAGCCGAAGTGAAAGGTGCTCTGGCCGTCTTCCGCAGCATCCCCGACCGCCTCCGGGCCAACCTCGAGGCGATCTTTGCGCCCGGTTCCGAGCGCATTAGCCTGAGCCTGGAGTCGGGCCTGCTGATCAGGCTAGGGCCTGCGGAGAAGCTGCGGGCCAAGTCGTCGGTGCTCACTGCTCTCTTGGGGCGGATCAAGCGTGAGGGCGTCGCTGTGGGTTACGTAGATGTCCGGGTGCCCACCAGTCCTGCCGTCGGCCCCACCCCCTAGCCCCCCCCGCCCCGAGGTACTCGAGACGCACGCAGAGCGCGCCGAAGCATCGACTCGGTCGGCAGAGGGCCCAACTTGGGCGCATGACAACCGTTGCCCGGGGCCTGCTTGACGGCGACGAGCCCTCATGGCATATTGCTCAACAATTACCAGAGGTTTACATACACTAAACCTCTTGTTTAGGGGTAATGTCCTGGGGCCGGGGAAAGAAACATTGAGTCGCAATGCACGGCGTGGCCTGCCCGTGGACAACATTAGAGTAGAAGTTGAGGCTCGGGAGGAGGCTCGGATGGCGGTCAACCCGCAGAATTACCTGGCGATGATCAAGGTCGTCGGCATCGGAGGCGGTGGTGTCAATGCCGTAAACCGGATGATCGAGGTTGGGCTCAAGGGGGTCGAGTTCATCGCCATCAACACCGATGCCCAGGCGCTGATGATGTCGGATGCCGACGTCAAGCTCGACATCGGTCGAGAGTTGACGCGCGGGCTCGGGGCGGGCGCCGATCCGGACATCGGCCGTCAGGCGGCCGAAGACCACCGGGGAGAGATCGAGGACCTGCTCAAGGGCGCCGACATGGTCTTTATCACCGCGGGCAAAGGCGGGGGCACCGGCACCGGGGGCGCGCCCGTCATCGCCGAGGTCGCCAAATCGGTGGGGGCTCTCACGATCGGCGTGGTGACCCGGCCGGTCACCTTCGAGGGCCGGCAACGCGCCTCCAAGGCGGAAACCGGCATCACCAACATCAAGGAGAAGGTCGACACCCTCATCGTTATCCCGAACGATCGCCTCCTGGATGTGGGGGACCGCAGCACCTCGGTGCTCGAGGCCTTCCGCATGGCAGACGAGGTTCTGCTTCAGGGCGTCCAGGGAATCACCGACCTCATTACCACGCCGGGCCTCATCAACTTGGACTTCGCCGACGTCAGGGCGGTAATGACCGACGCAGGTTCGTCTCTGATGGGAATCGGGACGGCGCGCAGCGAGGACCGGGCGGCCGAGGCCGCGCGTGCAGCGATATCGTCGCCCTTGCTCGAGGCTTCAATCGAAGGGGCGCGCGGGGTCCTGCTCAACATCGCAGGAGGTTCTGACCTGGGCCTGTTCGAGGTCAACGAGGCGGCAACGATCATCACCAAGGCTGCACATGCCGACGCCAATGTGATCTTCGGAGCGGTCGTCGACGACACTCTCGGCGACGAGGTGCGCGTCACAGTCATCGCTGCGGGTTTCGACCGTTGGGGGCAGCGGGAAGACGAAGAACTGATTCGCCCCGACGAGGACATCTTTTCGAGCACGGCGTCCGAGGAGCGGGTCATCCGCTTGGACAAGGAGCCCGAGCGACTTGTTTTCGATGCCGAGGACGACCTCGACGTGCCGAGCTTCTTGCGCAACGAGTAGGCGGCCCGCAGCTACTCCGCAGGGAGTAGGCGCGCATTCTCCTCCCAGCCGACGACGGACGCGTCATCTCAGACGTAGCGTTTGTGGATGATGCGTCCCATGCAGGCAGAGGAGGGGCCCCGGCGCGGTTGGGGACCCCGGCGGGCGCCACCGTCAGGACCCTCTTTCTTGTTGCCGCTGATCGTGGCCGTGGTGCAGGTCGGGATCACCTATCTCGCCTCTCACCGCCAGCCAGAGCAATCAGAGCTAGATGCGTGGGGATTCATTCTTCTCGCCGCGGGACCCAGCGCGCTCGCCCTGCGAAGGCGCTACCCGGCGACGGTCCTGGGTTTCGTACTCGCCACCACACTCGCCTATTCTCTCCTCGACTACCCGCGCGGGCCGATCTTCTTGGCACTGATCATCGCCGTCTTTGCGGCCGTGATGGCTGGAAGGCGAGTTGCCGCCATCGGTTCCATCGTCGCCGGCTATGTGGGCTTCTTGTGGGGCGAGTATCTGGTCGGAACAAGCGGTCCTCCCCGGCTCGAGGCCGCATTAGGCCTGGGGGCGTGGCTGCTGGTGCTGATCACCGTCGCCGAAGTGGGCAGAGCAAGAAGGGAGCGTGCTCATGAGTACGCGCGGACCCGCGCGGAGGAGGCAAAGCGCCGGGCCAGCGAAGAGCGCTTGCGGATCGCCCAGGAGCTGCACGATGTCCTGGCCCACAACATCTCACTCATCAATGTGCAGGCAGGTGTTGCTCTGCACCTGATGGATCAACAGCCGGGACAGGCGCGCACGGCCTTGAGCGCGATCAAGCAGGCGAGCAATGACGCCTTGGGCGAGTTGCGTTCGGTGCTGGACATCCTGCGCCAAGGCGACGAGACGTCGCCGTTCACCCCCGCCACGGGGCTATCGCATCTCGACGACCTCGTGCGCAAAGCGAACGCCACAGGTATCGAGGTCAGCGCGCACATCGAAGGTGACTCGCGGTCCCTGCCTGCGGGAACCGACCTCGCCGCCTTTCGCATAGTGCAGGAGGCGCTCACGAACGTCGCGCGTCACGCCGGTCCTTCCCGGGCCACTGTTGTGATCTCGTACGGAGCTAATCTCGTCGTGGAGGTGGAGGACGATGGCCGCGGCGCTCCCGGCGGCACCACGGCCGGGAACGGCAACGGCATCGCGGGGATGCGAGAAGGGGCGGTCGCGCTGGGCGGGAGCCTTGAGGCCGGTCCCAAGCCCGGCGGAGGTTTCCGTGTTGTGGCCAGGCTCCCCCTGCCTGCAGTTCCAGCCGATCGTGATGGTGCCGAGTGGTCGTGAGATGGTCATATGGATCATCTGGCCACCACTCGGCCCTGGAATGCCCGTGATTCGGGTGCTGCTGGCCGACGATCAGACGCTGGTGCGCGCCGGGTTCAGGGCGCTGCTCGACGCGCAGGACGACATCGAAGTCGTCGGCGAGGCTTCAGACGGCGCCGAGGCGACTCGACTCACCACCGAGCTGAGCCCCGACGTCGTGCTGATGGACATTCGCATGCCCGGCGTCGACGGGTTGGCCGCGGCGCGCAACATCGCGCAGGACCAGTCTCTCGACGACGTGCGCATCGTCATTCTCACCACTTTCGATCTCGACGAATACGTGTTCGAAGCGCTGCGCGCAGGAGCGAGCGGCTTTCTCGTAAAGAACACCGAACCCGCGGAGCTCATCCAAGCCGTTCGATCCGTGGCCGCGGGTGATGCGCTGCTTTCTCCGGGCGTGACGAGGCGACTCATAGCCACCTTCGCTACGCGCGCCAAGCAGCCCCGCGATGCCGCGGAGCTCAAGCGGCTCACGGACCGTGAGAAAGAGGTCATGGCGCTCGTCGCCGAAGGGCTCTCGAACGAAGAGATCGCACGTCGCCTGGTCGTGAGCCCCGCCACCGCCAAGACGCATGTCAGCCGCGCCATGGTGAAGCTCCACGTCCGCGACCGAGCCCAGCTGGTGGTGCTTGCGTACGAGTCCGGCCTGGTTCGCCCCGGCTGGCTCGGCTGAGCCGACTACCTCCGACGGCGTAGTCATCCTGCGAGAGAGGTCGCCGGCGGTGGTAGCACAAGACCGTCCCGGCGACTGATTACTTCTCGGCCTTGCTCAACGAACATGTGGGTTGTTGGAGCAAGTCCGATCGGAAGGTCCGGCCGGCGAGTAACGGGCGGTTTCAATGGACATGGTGATGGCAGCAGAGACACTTGCCGGTGCCGGTGGATGGGAGGGAGGCCCCGGTCCTTGGTGGCCGATCTTTCCCTTCTTCTGGCTGCTTCTGTTCGGGGGCATCGCATTTGCGATCTTCCGCGGCCGCAGATCGTGGGGCCCGCCGCACATGAGGGCCACGGCAGAGGGAGTGCTCGCCGAGCGCTACGCACGCGGTGAGATCTCCGACGAGGAGTACCGGGAGCGCCTCAGCGTTCTCACGCAGCATCGTCGCTGACACCGGCGGCAAATGGGGGGCTCGGGCCCACAAGGCCTGAGCCCCTTTCGTTGCATGCCGCCTTTCGTTGCATGTCAGGGCCTTGCCCGCGGATAGCAGAAAGGTAACGGCGCCGCAGCAAGAACTCGATCCCGTGCCGCTTCGACTTCTTAACCCTGGCTGTCATCAAGCCCACGGCGGCCCCCGCCCTTCGTCGGGGTCCCGAGGCGTGAGCTTGCCAGCCCTGCGATCTCGTTCGGTCTTGTCCCGATGACACGACCAGCAGCGAGGCTCGAGGTTGTCACAGGATGCGGGCCCGCCCCCGCAGTGAGGCTCCAAGTGGTCGTTCTCGGTCCGAAAGCGCTTGCCGCAGTCGCTGCATTTCACCCCGTCATAAGAGTCCCAATTCCGACCTCGGCGGAGCCGTACTCGGGCGGATCTCCCAGCTCCAGGGCTAGGAGGACTTCGACTGGCGTGTTGCGGGTCCAGCGGCGGACCTGACGGAGATCCTTGCCGTCGTAGAACACCCCGGTGAGAATGGCGTCGCCGGCGATCTTTTCGGCGGTGGCAGGAGACACGGGGCCGACTCCGTGGATCTTGCACAGCTCCCCCTTTCTGACCTCGTCCCAGCCCCTGGTGACGATCTCGTGGGATGCCAGCACGACCAGCTCGGGGCGGCGAGAGCGCCCCGTGGTGGCTCCGCTGAGCATGCCGGCATAGGCGTCTGCGAGACATCGCTCGAATGGCCCCGCCCGGCCCTCTTCCTTGGCCTTGCGATAGAGCCAGGCGGCCTCGGCCTCGGCCTCGGCTCGGTTGACGATCGGAGTCCCGACGTGGGGCTCTAGAACCAGGTTCAGGTTGACCATGCCGAGCTGATCCCTATAGCTGCTGGCACTGCGGGCGTCGTGCTGGCGCTCGGCCAGGCCCCGGGTCTGCTCGGCTTCGAGCACGATTGTTCTCGCCTTGTCCCTGAG
>JBPCPZ010000045.1:0-4887 GCA_050998655.1 Actinomycetota bacterium | reverse complement strand
GCTGGGCCTCGATCAGCGCGCCGTGTTCGCGGCCCTGCGCGGCTTCGTCGCAGCGGGCCTCGTGACCCTGCTGGACGGTCGAGAGAGCGAGGGCGCTCATCCGCTGCTCCCCGCCCCCTCACCCTCTGCATTGTCGGGCACTCGTTCTCCCGATTGGAGACCGCCTCTGCCCCCGGCGGTGATCGACCTGACCGACGACGCCGCCCCGCGCGTCGCCCTGTGAACAGGGTTCCTATGGAGACTACGTAGTTCTGGCGATCCCTAATAGGGTCGGGTGCCTGGACTCGAACTCCTCCCGGTGCCATACTGACTTCTGGGAAAAAACGGGGGACTTTGGCATGGACAAGCAAGACAAGCAAATAGACAGGGCAGACGGCGGCGTCACGATCGGGTGGGGCAGCGCCGACGTTCCAGAACAAAATTGGCTGCTGGAACAGCTGTCGGAAGCGCGCGCGGCTCGCGATGAGCTGATCGCCGAGCTCGACGCTGAACGAGCCCGCCACCAATCGGCAACCGAGAGGCTCAAGAACGCGCCGAAAAAGGGCCGCCTGTGGGGCGCCGACAAGGCCGCGGCCCCCGACGAACGCCGCCTCGAGATCGAGATCAAGAAGCTTCGGACTCAGGTCAAGAACCTGCAGCGAGACAAATCCCAGCTCGAGGAAACCGCCTCCAAGCTCAAGTCGGAGCGGGAGCGGCGGGCCGAGAGTGAGAGCGAGACCAAGAAGCTGCGCTCTCGACTCAAGGACGCAGGCAGACGCTCGGGCGAGCTCGACTCCGCGCAGGCTTCTCTGCGGGAGGAACGCAAGCGCAGAGAGGGCGCCGAGGCAGGGCTGGGGCGCGCCAAGACCGAACAAATCGCCTTGGAGAAGGACCTTGCCAAGGTTGAGGCCCTGCAGGCTCGGCTCGACGAAGAGATCGGTAGGCGCGAAGAGGTCGAGAAAGAGCTGAGCCGCCGGGAGGAACGTGTAGCGGAGCTCGAGGGCCTTGCGGACGAGCTCCATTCGCTTGCCGCGGAGTTGGAGGGTGCCCGGGCCGCTCGCACCCGACTGGAAGCCGATGCCAAGGCGTTGAGCAAGCGCCTAAGAGAGTTCGAGAACTCGGCCGCCGGCATCTCGGAGCTGAAAACCGAGCTTGCGACCGCTCAGCACCTCAAAGAGCTGGCGGAGAAGGAGCTTTCAGACCTCTCGACGCTCTCGCGCTGGTGGCAGACGGAGCTGCAGCGGGCGCGCTCGCAGGCCGAGGAGATGGCCCTGGAGCTGCAGCAGCTACGGCCCGAGAACGACCGCCGCAGCAAGTTCCGGATCTAGAAAGCCGGGGGGCGATCTTCGACTCTCTCTCTCCAAAGGTGACTGAGAGTAGACTGTCGCACCTGAGTTACCCCGTTTCGGTGGCTGAGAGTAGACCGTCGCACGTTAACCACCGCGTGCCGGGTTCCTAGGCTGCTAGCCCTAGCCGCCTAAGCGCACACCGCTCGGTTGAGCGCCTGAAGCGTGGCCCGGCACAGCGCCCCGGCGTCATCGGACCCCACCAATGCCGACCCAGCCAGGCTCCGGTCGCCCCAAGCTAGAACGACTGCTGCGACGCGCTCTTCACCGCAGGAGACGATGTCTACCTCCTCGACGACCGCTCCCCTGCCGACGACGGTGCGCAAGGCGTCGAGCGTCGCATCCACGACCGCACGGGGGGCCGTCCCCGCCCCTTCACCCCGCTGCATGGTACCGTCCACGCTCAATACCACCCCGGCGCGCAGCCCCGCACGGGTGCGGGCGACTTCGACCTCCTCCAACCGAACCCGCCCTCCGCCTTCGCGGGCGGGCCCATGGGCTTGGTCGATGGCCGCGGCCAGGTCTTCGACGTTGACCAGCGCCCGCTCCAGCAGCTCTGTCCGCCGATCCTGGTCGAGGTCGTGCCAATGTCGCCGAAGGACGTCCACCGAGCCTTTGATCACGCTCAAAGGCGTGCGGAGGTCGTGCAGCGCCCGCTCGCGGGACGCGTCGTCCCTGCCCCCAAAAGTCATAGTGAAATTGTGCCGGGAAACGGGCGCCGGCACCATAGCTATTTCAGGCAGTTACTTCCAGCGACCTGGCCTGCTACAATGACTTCAGGTCGCGAAAAGAGCGACCGTGGGTCTGCCTGATGGTCTCCTCCGAAATCGAGCAGGGCGGATCCGTCCTGCCTCGCAAGGAGTTGAGAAACCAATGGCAATACAAGAAGTCTCTCGCGCCACGTTTTCCGATCTAGGCGCGTCCCATGCAGTGGTGCGCGCCCTCGAAAGCCGCGGGGCGGTCGAACCCTTCCCCATCCAGACGCTGGTCCTGCCGGATGCCCTCGCGGGCCGCGATGTGTTGGCCAAGTCGAGGACGGGCTCCGGCAAAACGATCGCCTTCGCTGTGCCCATCGTCGAGCGCCTCGAGCCCTCGGGCCCCCGGCCCGCGGCCGTGATTCTGACCCCGACGCGCGAGCTGGCCCTCCAGGTGACAGAGGAGCTCACCGCGCTGGCCCGCGCCCGCAAGCTACGCGTTGCGCCCGTCTACGGCGGAGTCGATCTGCGCAGTCAGGCCCGCATAGCGGAGAAGGCACACATTCTGGTCGCCACCCCCGGTCGCCTCGAGGACTTGGCCGACCGGCGGCTGCTCGACCTCTCCAAGGTCTCCATCTTCATCCTCGACGAGGCCGACCGCATGCTCGACATGGGCTTTCTTCCCCAGGTCAATCAGATCGTGCGCCGACTCCCAAAGAAGCGCCAGACGATGTTCTTCTCCGCCACACTCGACGGCGAGGCCGGACGGTTGGCGCGCGCCTACACCACAGATGCGGTCCGGCACGAAGTGGTCGGTAAGGCTCAGACCGTCGACGAGGTCGCTCACCGCTTCGTCCCTGTCACTACCGATACCAAGGTCGCGGTTCTCGCCGCCGAGCTCAAGGCCGAGCGCGGACTCGCCCTCGTGTTCGTGCGTACCAAGCGAGGCGCCGACAGGCTCGTTCGCAAGCTCAAGGCTCAGGGTGTCTCGGCACTGGCGTTGCACGGAGACATGACCCAGGCGGCCCGCACACGGGCAGTCGAGCGCTTCGGCCGCGGAGACGCGGACACGCTAATCGCCACCGACGTTGCCGCCCGCGGGCTCGACCTGAGCTCGATCACTCACGTGTTCAACTTCGATCCCCCCGAGGACGACAAGAGTTATGTCCACAGAGTGGGGAGAACAGCCCGGGCCGGGCGCAGCGGCACCGGCATCACCTTCGTGCTGCCCGACCAACGCTACGAGGTCGGTCGTCTCGCCTCCCGGCTGAAGCTGGGAGCCCAGTTCCAGGAGGAGGGCATGGCCATCACGCCCCCACGCGTCCTCTACGCATCCCGCAAAGGTCGCCGCTCGCGAGGGCTGGGCCGCAGGTAATCAGGCATTCCGGCGCCCGGGGCGGGGCCTAGCTAAACTCGGCTCGGCCGTTCCCGGCGGCTCGTATCCGTATCTCGTTTCTTCGCTCGAGCACTCCGGCGAAGCGCTCAAGCAAGTCCTGAAGCCGCGCCAAACGCCGCCTCTCCGAGCGCATCTCGATTAACTCTTGCTTGACTCCCTCCGGAAGCTGGATACGCGCCGCCAGCTCGAAGGCCGACCGGGCCCCCGAGAAATCGGCCTCCGAATCCACCTCCGAGGCGGCGGCGATCCGGCCGGCCGCGGCCGCGCACGCTTCGATCGGAGAGATCGGGCCGTCGTCCTGTTCGTCGGTCCAAAGCTCGACCTCGGCAGTATCGAAGGACCTGCCCTCGGTGAGCCGGACCACTCGAAAGCGTTCGATGCCCAGGACTGTGATGTTGAGACGGCCGTCGTCGAAACGATCGAGGACGTGGGCGACTTTGGCCTCGGTGCCCACGGAGCGCATCCCCGCCTCGTCGGCGTAGAGCAGCCCGAACAGCATCGGCCCGGAGACGCATTCCTCGATCAGCTCCCGGTAGCGGTCCTCGAAGATATGGAGGGGTAGCACCTCCGAGGGGAGCAAAGCGACGCCCAGCGGGAAAAGCCCTATCTCCGCCATGCCCGAAGGCTACGCCCTCTGTGCGTCTCCCCGTAAGGTGCCGGAATGCGCGCTCGCGAGCTCGGCATCGAAATCGGAGAGCTGCCTCCCGGGCAGTTCAATGCGATCACCGATGTTCCCGGTGTGGAGGTCGGCCACACGACCCTGAACGAAGGCGAGTCCGTCCGCACGGGGGTCACCGTGGTCCTGCCCCACCCCGGCAACATGGGAGCCGCCCCCCTCTTCGCCGGATGCCATCGGATCAACGGTAACGGGGAGCTCACCGGGCTGGAGTGGGTGCGGGAATCGGGCATGCTGAGCTCGCCGATCGCGATCACCAACACCTTCAGCGTGGGAGTCGTACGCGACGCTCTGTGCTCTACTGGCCGTACTGGGGGCCTGCCGGTGGTGGGCGAGACGTGGGACGGTGATCTCAACGACATCCACGGTATGCATGTCGCCTCAGACCACCTGCACTCGGCCCTAGCTTGCGCCGCCTCCGGCCCCGTCCCAGAGGGAAACGTGGGCGGCGGGACCGGCATGATCTGCCACGAGTTCAAGGGCGGAATCGGCACCTCATCGCGACTTGTCGAGCAAGCCGACTGCACCGTGGGGGTCCTGGTCCAGGCAAATCACGGGCGCCGGGAGCGCTTCCGAGTCATGGGGCTCCCGGTGGGCGAGCGGCTGACCGAGGCCCGCGTCCCTCTTCCCACAGCCGAACGGACTTGGCCTCCCAGCAGCTCGATCATCATCGTGGCCGCCACCGACGCTCCCCTGCTTCCCCACCAGTGCGACCGCCTTGCGGCGCGCACGGCCTTCGGAATCGCACGCACCGGCGGGGTCGGCGAGAACTCCTCCGGAGACCTCGCGATCGCC
>JBPCPZ010000031.1:0-7869 GCA_050998655.1 Actinomycetota bacterium | reverse complement strand
GTAATAGACGTCGAACTCGAGGGGATCGACCAGCATCCCGCCCGCCGCCGAGGTCGCGTCCACGACAACGAGGCCCTCTCCCTCGACCCTGTGCACCGGGAGGCACACTCCGGTCGAGGTCTCGTTGTGTATCAGCGCGTAGACGTCGACTGCGGAGGAGGAACGAGGGCCGGCAGCGGTGCCGAAGGGGGCCTCGATCAGCTCGGGGGTCGCAAGGTGGGGGGCCGCGACGACGGCCTCGGCAAAGCGAGCCGAGAACTCGCCTATCACCACATGCTGACTCCTGTGCTCGATGAAGGAGCACGCGAGCGCGTCCCACAGCAGGGTGGCTCCGCCGAGGCCAAGAATGACTTCGTAGCCCGGAGGCAGGCCGAACAGCTCGGCCAGGCCCTCCTTGAGGCGCGCCACCAGGGCGCGCACCGGCGCCCGGCGATGGCTCGTGCCCATCAAACTCGAGCGTTCCTGCGCCAGCTCTACCAGCGCCTCGGGGCGCACCTTCGAGGGGCCCGAGCCGAAGCGCCCGTCGTGGGGCAGCAGGTCCTCTGGAATCGTGATGTTCTCGTCCATGGCCTTTGTAATCTGTCGCTGGTAATCGGTCGCTTCTAATCGGTCGCTTGCCGCAGTTCGGGCCCTATCATGCGGCCCATGCCATCTCGCCGAGTCCTCGCCATCACCGAGTCACCGACGCTTGCCATCGAGGCGGCGGCCAAGGCGCTCAAGGCGCAGGGCGAGAACGTCGTGTCGTTCGGTGCCGGCGAGCCCGACTTCCCCACTCCCGAGCACATCGTGTCCGCCGCCGTCGAGGCCTGCCGTCACGTCCCCTACCACCACTACTCCCCGGGGCCGGGCCTTCCGGAGCTCCGGGCCGCCATCGCCGAGAAGACCCGGCGCGACTCGGGGCTCGAAGTGCCCGCGGCCCAGGTGCTGGTGACCAACGGGGGCAAGCACGCCCTCTTCAACGCTTTCACGAGCCTGATCGACGACGGCGACGAGGTTCTGCTTCCGGCCCCCTACTGGGTCAGCTACCCCGAGATGATCTCGCTGTGCGGGGGTCGGATGGTGGGGCTCTCAACCACCGCAGAGACGGGCTTCAAGGTGACCGTCGATCAGCTCGAGGCCGCCCGCACCGAGGCGACCAAGACCCTCGTGTTCATGTCGCCGTCGAACCCCCCCGGGGGTGTCTACAGTCCGGAAGAGGTCTTAGAGATCGGACGCTGGGCGGTGGACGCCGGCATCTGGGTCGTCACCGACGAGATCTACGAGCACCTCGTCTACGGCGACAACCATTTTTCATCCTTGCCCGTGGTCGTTCCGGAGGCCCGTGACCGCTGCATCGTGGTCAACGGAGTCGCCAAGTCCTATGCGATGACGGGTTGGAGAGTGGGCTGGATGATCGGTCCGCCCGAAATCACCACCGCAGCCATCTCACTCCAGAGCCACAGCACGTCGAACGTCTCGAACGTCGCTCAGGCCGCCGCGCTCGCCGCCGTGAGCGGCAACCTGGAGGCCGTCGCCATGATGCGGGAGGCGTTCGACCGCCGTCGCCTCACGATGACCAAGATGCTCAACGACATCGAAGGCGTCACCTGCATCGAGCCGCAGGGAGCTTTCTACTGTTTCCCCTCCTTCGAGGGCGTTCTGGGGAGGGCGATCGCGGGCCAGAAGCCGTCCTCGAGTCTCGAGCTCGCGGCCCTGGTCTTGGACCAGGCGAAGGTGGCAATCGTGCCCGGAGAGGCGTTCGGCGCTTCCGGCTATGCCCGCCTGAGCTACGCCCTCTCGGACGACGACCTCGTGGAGGGGATCAGGCGCCTGGGCGATCTCCTGGGGTGAAGCCAGTCCTCATAGGTCTTGGGATCGGCGTGGTCGCGGGGATAACGAGCGGCCTGCTGGGGGTCGGAGGCGGAATCGTCATCGGACCCTTGCTGGTGGCCTTCGCAGCCTTGTCCCAGCATCGAGCGAATGCGACCTCGCTGGCAGCCATCGTCCCGATTGCGGCGGTGGCCGCAACGCGCTTCGCCGTGGACGGCCGCATCGCATGGACACTCGCAGGGCTTCTGGTGGTGGGAAGCCTCGCCGGCGCTCCTCTGGGGGCGCGCCTCATGTCCCGCTCGAGCCCCGGCTTGCTGAAAGCCATGTTTGGAGCCCTCATGATCGCCGTCTCACTCCAGCTGCTGTTGACGTGAGCCCCGAGCTCATCGCTGCGGTGATCGCGACGGGCATTGTCACCGGCGTCCTCTCCGCGCTGTTCGGCGTCGGGGGCGGCCTCGTGATCGTGCCCTTCATGGTGATCTTCCTGGGCAGCTCCCAGCACGTCGCCGAGGGCACCTCGCTGGTGGTCATCGTCCCTACTGCCGTCGCCGGCATGATCTCGCACGTGCGCAACGACTACGTCTCCTTCCGCCACGCCGGCCCGGTGGGGGCGGGGGGAATGGCCGGGGCGTGGGTGGGGGCCGAGATCGCCCTTGGCATCAACGCCGACACCCTCACGAAGGTCTTCGCGGTCTGCCTCCTGGCGATGGGACTACGAACCGCCTATAAGGGGGGCAGCGCGATGAGGACCGAGGCGAGGCAAACACACAAACTTTGAATCCCTGCCCACATCTCGCGTGGGTACAGCTTCAAAGTTGCCGAGGGGCTACGCGGCAGAGCGATTCCAGGATGCGCAGGTCGCGCTTGAAGAGACGGCTCATCATCGGCCGGAACACACTCATCCCGGCGGTCCCAAGAACACCCAGAGGCGGGTTCAGCTCCTCCCGCCAGAACACGTGGGTGCGGTCCTCCCCGACCGGCGTCAGCTGGAACTCGCCACGGCCCGAAACCCAGCCGTCGTGCTTGATCTCGAGCCGCTGCGGAGGATCCCAGCCGCTCACTCGCACGCGGTCACGCGTGCTTATACCCCCGATGGATACCGTCGCCTCGGCCTCGACGCCGACTCCCTCTCGATGCTCGGTGAGCACCTTGAAGTCCTTGGCCTCTAGCATCCAATCCCCTTGATGCTCCCAGTCGGTGATGAGCTTCCACACCACCTCCGGTGGAGCGGGAAGCACGCCGGTCGTGTCAATCGTAATCACTGCACGAGCCTGTCTCTAAGAATCTCGTTTACGAGCTTGGGATTGGCTTGTCCGCGCGTCTTCTTCATCACTTGGCCCACCAGGAAACCGATCGTGCCGAGGTTTCCGGCCCGCACCTTGTCGGCAGCGCCGGCCTGCTTGGAGATGACCTCATCCACGGCCGCCTCGATCGCTCCGCTGTCCGACACCTGCTCCAGACCGCGAGCCGAGGCGATGTCCCGAGGATCCTTGCCGCCGGTGAACATCTCGCCGAGCACCACCTTCGCTTGCTTCCCAGAAATGGCGCCGGCGTCGACCAAGTCCACGAGCGCCGCCAACTGAGCAGGTGAGATCAGCGATTGTGCTAGCTCAATACCGGCTTCGTTCAAGAGCCCGTAGAGGTCGGCGATGATCCAGTTGACGACTTTCTTGGCATCCCCCCCGTAGGCGTGCGCCGCAGCCTCGAACCAGTCGGCCGTCGCCGTAGTCGAAGTCAGCAACGAAACATCGGCCTTCGTCAGTCCGTACTGTTGCGCGAAACGCGCTCGCTTCTCCACCGGCAGCTCGGGCAACTGAGCCCGTATACCTTCTATCCATTCTTCGGACGGCTCGAGTGGAACGAGATCAGGCTCCGGGAAATAGCGATAGTCGAAGGCATACTCCTTGCTGCGCAGGGTCGAGGTTTCGCCCGTCTTCTCGTCGAAGTGACGAGTTTCTTGCACGAGTGTCTTGTTGGCATCGAGCGCGGCGCGCTGTCGCTCTTCTTCGTAGGAGAGCGCCCGTGCTACCGAGCGAATCGAGTTCATGTTCTTGATCTCGACCTTGATGCCGTGCTCGGCCTCCCCCGAGCGTCTCACCGAAACATTGGCGTCAACCCTCAGGGAGCCTTCCTCCATGCGCACATCCGATACCCCCAATGACTCGAGCAAAGCGCGCAGCTCGGTCACGAACACGCGCGCTTCCTCAGCCGAATGCATGTCCGGGTCGGTGACGATCTCCACCAGAGGAGTCCCGGCGCGATTGAAGTCCTCGAGCGAGTAGCTCGAGTCGGCTATGCGCCCTGTACCGCCCATGTGCTGCGACTTGCCGGTGTCCTCTTCGAGATGCACGCGTGTGATGCCTACTGCAGACTCCCCGAAGACACCTGCGATGTCGAGATGTCCACTCACGCAAAGGGGGAGGTCGTACTGAGAGATCTGGTAGTTCTTCGGCATGTCGGGATAGAAGTAGTTCTTGCGGTGAAAGATCGAGCGGGCCGCGATGTCGCAGCCGAGGGAGAGGCCGATCTTGATGGTCGAGTTCACGGCCATCTCGTTGACGACCGGCAGAGCGCCGGGAAGACAAAGGCAAACGGGGCAGGTGCGCGTGTTGGGTTCGCCAGCAAAAGCAACTGCGCAGGAGCAGAACATCTTCGATCTTGTGGAGAGCTCCACGTGTATCTCGAGCCCGACGGTTGTCTCGTAGACCGCGCTTCTTTCCTGCACGTTCACAGCTTCGGTCTGCTTTGCTTGGAACCCGCCCATGACAGATCCTGCTCGAACGCATAGGCGGCTCTAAACATGGTGGCTTCGTCAAGCGCCTTTGCGACGAGCTGTAGGCCCACCGGCAGACCGTCGTCCTCCGAGAGGCCGCAGGGGACGCTGATGGCTGCATTTCCGGCGAGGTTCACAGGAACGGTAAATATGTCGGAGAGATACATCTCCAGAGGGTCGTCGGTTCGCTCACCGAGCCGGAACGCGGTCGTCGGAGAGCTCGGGCACGCGATCAGATCCACCTTCTGATAGGCACGTTCGAGTTCCTGGATGGTCAGGGTCCGAACCTTCTGCGCCTGGCCGTAATAGGCGTCGTAGTAGCCGGCCGAAAGCGCATAGGTCCCCAGCATGATGCGGCGCTTGACTTCCGTCCCGAAGCCTTCGTTTCTAGTCCGAGACGTCATCGCTACGATGTCATCAGCATCGGATCGGAGCCCGTAGCGCACTCCGTCGTAGCGAGCCAGGTTGGAAGACGCCTCGGCGGGAGCGACCAAGTAGTAAGCAGATATCCCATGCTCGAAGGAGGGCAGCGAGATCTCTTCGAGTGTTGCACCGAGCTTCTCTAGCCGCACGTAGGACTCCTCAACTCTGTCCCTCACACCCTTGGCAAGACCTCCGGTCGAGAACTCCGTCACCAGGCCGATGCGAAGTCCTTTCACTCCAGCGTCGATGCCGGTGGTGAAGTCCGGCGCGTCTTGTGGGATGGAAGTCGAATCGCGGGGGTCGTGGCCGGCCACAAGCTGCAGCAGGGCGGCTGCGTCTTCGACCGTTCTGGCCAGGGGCCCCGCCTGATCCAGCGAAGACGCGAAGGCGACGATTCCATAGCGGGAAACGCGCCCGTAGGTCGGCTTGACGCCCACGATGCCGCACAGTGACGCGGGCTGCCGCACCGAGCCCCCGGTATCGGTTCCCCAGGCCCACGGAACCATGCCCGCGGCCACGGCCGCGGCCGAGCCTCCGCTGGAACCGCCGGGCACTCGCTCGTCATCCCAGGGGTTGCGGGTGGGGTGATAGGCCGAGTTCTCGGTCGACGAGCCCATTGCGAACTCGTCGAGGTTGAGCTTTCCGAGGCCCGGCAGCCCGGCCCCCTTGCACCGCTCCACGACAGTCGCGTCGTAGGGGGGGAGCCATCCTTCGAGGATGCGCGAGCCCGCGGTAGTGGTGACATCCTTGGTGACGAAGATGTCCTTGTAGGCGACGGGCACCCCATCGAAGTCGGAGCACAAGCGCTTGCTCGCCCTGCGCTCGTCGGAGGCGCTCGCTTCCTCGAGCGCGCGCTCGTAGGTCTCCTGCAAATAAGCCCCCAGCCGGGAATCCAGGGTAGTGCTGCGCTCAATCGCCGCGGCGGTCAGCTCCTCGGATGACAACTCACCCGACGAGAGTCTCGTCGCTGCTTCTGTGGCCGCCATGAAGCACAGCTCGTCGGAACTCACGGCTCCTCGATGATGCGGGGCACCCTAAAACTGCCCCGTTCCTGTAGGGGAGCCCCGCCCAATGCTGCCTCGGCCTCCAGCGAAGGCCTTACCTCGTCGGGGCGGAAGGCGTTCACGATTGGAAGCGGGTGCGAGGTGGGTTCCACTCCGTCGAGGTCGAGTGCCTGAATCAACTCGGCGTGCTCGAGGATCCGGGCCAACTCCGCGCTCATGCGATCGCGCTCCTGCTCGCTCAAGGCGAGCCGGGCCAGCCTTGCTACGTGATCCACCTGCTGACGATCGATGGCCATCGCCCAATCCTACGTGTGGTGCAGGTGGACAGGGCCTCCCCCCGAGCCAGCGGGACGGCCCCAACCATGGCTCGTCTAGAACGCGCCGCGCACAAAGAAAACTTCGCGCAAAGCCTCGTTGAGCTCAAAGGTCCTTGTATTTCGAAACGCGAGGGAATAAACAGAAACGAGCCGCGCCAGGACGCGTAACCGTGTGACGAGGGGGTTTGATTTTGAACAAGAACGGTGCTGCCGGGGCGGTTCGCGCCGCTTTTCTTGCCGCATCCCTTGTGCTTGCTCTGGCGCCGGGCGTTTCTGGTGCTCAAGCCCAGCCCTCGCTGTGCTTCGGCATGACGCCGACCGTCACCGGGTCCCCGGGGCCCGACACGCTCCAGGGAACCAACGGATTCGACGTGATCGACGGCAGGGGCGGCGCCGACGTCATCCTCGGCCTCCAGGGAGCGGATCTCTTGTGCGGGAGAGGCGGCCGCGACCGTCTCTTCGGAAACGAAGGCCGGGACAGCCTTTCGGGCGGCGGCGGAGACGACCAGGTCGTGGGCGGTCCTTCGCTCGACGGGCTGTTCGGAAGAGCGGGTAACGATCTCATCTTCGGGGGTAGGGCCGGAGATCTGTTAGAGGGCAACGAAGGACGCGATTACCTCGAGGGGGGAATCGGCGACGACTCGCTGTTCGGCGGTCTGGGTCGGGATGCGCCGGGTGCAGGCGCGTCGGCCCCCTATGCCCTGTTCGGAGGCAAGGGCCAGGACACCCTCTTCGGCAACGCCCAACAAGACTCCCTCGTCGGAGGCCCCAACCGAGACTTCCTTACCGGTGGCGGCGGCCCTGATGATCTCTTCGGGGGCGCGGGCGGAGACGTTGCCTCGGGCGACAACGGCTCCGACATCCTTCAGGGGGACTCCGGGAAGGATGTGCTGGCAGGGCGCGCAGGGTTCGATCAGATCGGTGGGGGGCCGGACCGAGACAAGCTCTCGGGCGGCCGCGGCAGCGATCTCCTCAAGGGGGGAGACGGACAGGATCTCGTTACCTTCCAGGGAGCCCCCAACCCGATGGTGGTTGATCTATCGGCCGGCCTCGCGGAGGGTCAGGGCACGGATTCACTTCAGGCGCTCGAGAGAGTCCTGGGCAGCGCCCGAGCCGACATCATCTCGGGAGACGAAGGCTCCAACCGTCTGCGCGGCGCAGGCGGAGCGGACACTTTGAGGGGAGGCTTCGGCCGAGATCTTCTCCAGGGTGGGGGCGGGGGCGATGTGATGACGGCAGGACCAGCGTCCGATCGTGTCGAGGGGAACTCCGGAGACGATCAGCTCTCCGGTCGAGCCGGCGACGACACCCTCAGAGGGGGGACTGGAACGGACTCGGCCGACGGAGGCGAGGGAACAGACGCCTGCCGCGCCGAGACCGTCACCACCTGCGAGAATTAGGGTGCTATGGCATTTCCGCGGGCACTGCTTGCCGAGCACGAACGCATCCTCTTCGAGGTGAGGCATCCCTGGGTCGCCGTCGTACCGGCGCTGTTGTGGGCAGTGTTGATCGTGCTGGCCTGGGTGACGTTGAGAGCGCTGAC
>JBPCPZ010000010.1:0-3773 GCA_050998655.1 Actinomycetota bacterium | reverse complement strand
GCGCGGCTTCGACGCCGAACTCGTCGCCGGGGTCCAGCACGCCCTGAACGCCCGCCCTCTTGAGACGAGTGCCGTCCATCTCCATGGGGAGGTTGGGATCGGGAACATGCTTGACGCATACGGCGATGTTCAAAAGACCTCCTCGTGCGATCAGAGCCTTTGACGTTTACCTACTGCGCAGCCTCCCTCAGGGTATCGGAGCGCCGGGGACTACTTGCCGCCGAACTCCGCCTGGCCCGGCCCCCGCTCCATAAAAGACGCCATCCCGCTCTTCTGGTCCTGGGTTGCAAACAATGCGGCAAAGGCTCGCTGTTCGAGGAGCAGCCCTGAAGTGATGTCGGTCTCCATTCCCGTCTGCAGCGCTTGCTTGGCGGCTGCCAGCGCTACCGTCGGCCCACTCGCATAGACGGCTGCGATTTCATGGGCGCGCGCATGGACCTCGGCCGGCTCCACCAACTCGTTCACAAGCCCGATCTGAAGCGCTTCCGCCGAGTCCAGGGTCCGTCCTGAAAAGATGATCTCCTTTGCCCGGCCGGTGCCGACGAGGCGGGGCAGCCTCTGAGTGCCGCCTGCACCGGGGATGATCCCCAGGAGGATCTCGGGCTGGCCCAGCCGGGCGTTATGGGCGCAGACTCGCAGATCGCAAGCGAGAGCTAGCTCACAGCCACCACCCAACGCATAGCCGGTGATCGCCGCCACCGTCACGATGGGCAGTTGCTCCAGCGCGGTCAACCCTTCCTGAAATGGAGCGATGTGGCGCTGGATCGCGGCGGGGTCTAGATCCGACATCTCCTTTACGTCTGCACCGGCTGCGAACACTTTCTTGCCGCCCCACACGACGGCTGCCCTGATGCTCGGATCATCACGAATTGCCGAGACGCAGTCCCCGAGCTCCTCAGCCAACTGCCGGTTCAAGGCATTGACCGGAGGACGTTCGAGTCGTATCTCCCCGACCCCGTCGCTCACCTCCAACCGCACAAGCTGACTCACTGGTGCTCCTCCTATTTTATCGTCGACCAAAGAGTCCCAGGCTACGATGATCGACTGTGATAAGTGACTTTGAGCGCCAGCTTTCTCATGCCCTTTCGACCCGTACCCCTCGGCGAAGTGAGGTTAGGGACGCGCGCGCCGCGGCGGTGCTGATTCCCGTGCTCGACGGCGCGGAGCCAGCCCTGTTGCTCACCTTGAGAACCGATACCGTCTCGACCCACAAGGGCCAGATCTCCTTCCCCGGCGGCTCGCTCGAGCCGGGGGAGAACCCCGAGCTGGCCGCCCTCAGGGAGGCACACGAGGAGATCGCGCTGGATCCCTCCCAGGTAAGGGTGCTGGGGCGGCTCGACCAGACCCCGACCTTCGTTTCAGGCTACGTGATCACGCCCGTCGTTGGTTGGGTAGCTCCCCAGCCCGTCCTCGAGCCGAACCCGAGCGAGGTCGCCGCTCTGATCAGAGCGCCGATCGCCGGGCTTACAGAAGAAATCCGAGTCGAGCCCGGCTTCGTGCATGAAGGCTTCAATTACCCGACGGAGGCGTGGATCTACGAAGGCCACATCATCTGGGGCGTGACCGCCAGACTGCTGCGGATGTTCCTGGGGCTATTGGCCGACGCCGGTCTCGCCACCGCGCCGGGCGAAACCTTGTCCCCGTGGCCGGTCTCGCCGTGACCACGAGCCGAATGGCCGAACCGCCTGCTCCGCAGATTCGCCCCCCAAGCCTCAGGCACCGTTGGTGGGACAGAGTTCAAGCCTCGCAGGGGTGGATGCTGGTGTGGGCGGCACTCCAGGCGACGCCGACTCCGACCCCCGAACCCTCGCCCACCCTCATCCAGGCGCCTCCTGCGGGCCCCTTGGAGATCGTCGGGGGGGTGGTAGCGATCGTCTTCGCACTAACCGCCGGGATTCTCGGCTACCGCATCATTCGGGGGGGCCGCGGGCTCTGACGGGGGCCCTCGGGGGGTTGGGGCCCTTGTCACTGCTGTTATGCTTTGTGGTTCATGTTGTCGGTGTGATTAGCCCGACCCCGAATGAGCGTGAAGGGAGAGTCGCCTTGCCCTCCGAAACTGCCTCCAGCGTCGGCCGCGAGCTCGAGAGGATCGGACTCCATGTGAAACACGCCAAGGAGTTCATGCAGATGGGCCTGCCCTATTCGGAGGACCTGCTCGGCGAGCTGACTCAGATAGCGAACATCTGCCAGAAGGCGGTCGGCAAGGTCGAGGACGATGTCAAGCGCGCCGACACCCTCGAAACGCAGGCGAACGCCCCTCATTACTTCGACGACCTCGTGGGCGAGGACCCTCTCGCGGTTCACACGGACTGAGAAGACATTCGCTCCCTAGAACGCCGGGGGCTCGGAGTAGATGCCCCAGACCTCCTTCAGCGCTTCCACCATTTCGCCCAAGGTCACATAGGCCTTGGCGGCGTCGATCAGCACGGGGATTGAGTTGGTGGTGCCCGAGGCCATCTCCTTTAGGGTCCCGACGGCCTCATCCACGCGGGCCTGGTCTCGATTCGCACGAACCTCCGCGAGCGCCTTTCTCTGACGCTCTTCGATCTCGGGCCCGATGAGCAGGACCTCGGGAGGCGGCTGCTTGGTGTGGGTGAAGCGGTTCACCGAAACGATGACCTTCCTTCCCTGCTCGAGCAACCGCTGGTAGTGGAAAGCGGCGTCGGCCATCTCCTTCTGGAAGTAGGCACGCTCGATCCCGGCCAGCATCCCGTCGAGGATGGAACCATCGCCCATCTCCTCGATAATTGAAAAATAGTCCTCGGCCTCTGCCTCGATGCGATCTGTCAGAGCTTCAATGAACCACGACCCCCCAAGCGGATCGATGACGTTGGCGGCGCCCGTTTCGTAAGCGATCACCTGTTGAGTGCGAAGTGCTATCTCGACGGCCTCTTCGGTTGGTAGCGCAAGTACTTCGTCCAGCGAGTTCGTGTGCAGCGACTGCGTTCCGCCGAGCACCGCGGCAAGAGCCTCTGTGGTAGTGCGAATCACATTGTTGTAGGGCTGCTCTGCGGTCAGCGAGACGCCCGCGGTCTGCGTGTGGAACTTGAGCATCCACGAACGCGGCTTTGCCGCCTTGTAACGATCCTTCATCCAGCGCGCCCAGATACGGCGGGCGGCCCCGAACTGGGCGACCTCTGCGAAGAAGTCGAGGTGCGAGGTGAAGAAGAAGCTGAGGCCTGGAGCGAAGTCGTCGACATCGAGACCGCGTTGGAGACCGAGTTCCACATGCGCAAAGCCCGATGCAATGGTGAAGGCGAGTTCCTGCGCAGCAGTCGAGCCCGCCTCCCTGATGTGGTAGCCGGAGATTGACAGGGGGTGGTACTTCGGCACTTCTGAGATGCAGTACTCCATCATGTCGGCGGTCAGTCGCAAATGAGGCTCGGGAGGAAACAACCATTCCTTTTGCGCTATGTACTCCTTGAGGATGTCCGTCTGACACGTCCCGCCCAGTTTCGAGACATCGGCGCCCTGCTTCTCCGCGGCGGCGACATAGAGGGCGAACAGCATGGGCGCTGGCCCCGAGATCGTCATCGACGTCGTGATGGCGGCGATGTCGATTCCCTCGAACAGGATCTCCATGTCGGCGAGCGAGTCGACCGCAACTCCGCAACGACCTACCTCTCCCTCCGACAGCGGGTCGTCGGAATCGCGGCCCATCAGCGTCGGCATGTCGAAGGCGACCGAAAGTCCGTTCTGACCGTGTTCGAGAAGGTACTTGTAGCGCTCGTTCGTCTGCTTGGGAGATCCGAAGCCTGAGAACTGGCGCATGG
>JBPCPZ010000136.1:0-4439 GCA_050998655.1 Actinomycetota bacterium | reverse complement strand
CTCTGGCTCACCTCGCTACGGCTCACGACCGTAGCTGCTTCGTCGCTGCTGGTTTCGACCACACCGATATTCGCGGCGTTTGGCGCCTGGGTCCTGTGGAGGGAGCGGTTGCCCGCGCCAGCGTGGGCGGGCATCGGCACCACCGCCGTGGGAGTCGCGCTGGTGGGCGGCGGGGGCCTCGGAGGCTCCTCCTTGCTGGGAAACTTGCTCGCGCTCGCCGGAGGCGCCGGCGCCGCCGGCTACGCCATGACGGGCCGCCGGGCGCGTCTCGTGATGGGGACTCTCGAGTACGCGGTCGTCGCCTACGCCGCGGCCGCGGCTGCCCTACTCGTCGCCTGCCTCGTCACCGGTGCGGCCCTGTGGGGCTACGACGCGGAGACCTGGGCGAGTGTGGCCGGCCTTGTGGTCGGCCCCCAGATCCTGGGCCACACCCTCATCAACTTCGCCCTCAGAGACATCGATGTGGTCTCGGTCTCGATCTCGATCATGGCCGAACCGGTCATCGCCACCGTACTTGCGTTGCTGCTGCTGAAAGAAACGCCTCCGCCCCTGGTGGTGCCCGGAGGGCTGCTGCTCCTGGCCGGGATCTATGTCGTTACCACGTCGCAGGCGGCCGCACGAGCTTGAAGCTCGTCCACGCCCGCGGTGTCTTGATGCTCGATCGCTGTGCGGTAATGGGCATCGTCAACCGCACCACCGACTCGTTCTACGACCCCGGCCGCATGGAGCTCGAGGACTCCATCGCCCACGGCATCGATTCGTGGCGGCAAGGTGCGGTGGTCCTCGACGTCGGCGGGGTCAGGGCAGGGCCCGGCCCCGAGATCGACGAGACAGAGGAGCTTCGGCGAGTGATCCCGCTGGTGGAGGCATTGGCCTCCAGCTGCGATGCACTCGTCTCGGTCGAAACGAGCAGGGTGCCGGTTGCGAAGGCTGCTCTCGAGGCGGGGGCTGCGCTCATCAACGACGTCACCGCCCTCGCCGACGACAGCCTTGCTGCCGTCTGTGCCGAGCACGGCGCCGCCCTGGTGCTGATGCACACCGGGGGCCAGCTCCGCGGCAGGCCCCGCAACCCCCGCTATGCCGACGTGGTCGCAGAGGTCCTGAGCTGGTGGACGGGAGCCACCGAGCGCGCCTGTGCCGCCGGGATGCGACCGAACCAACTCCTGCTCGACCCGGGACTCGACTTCGGCAAGACCACCTATCACTCGCTCGAGCTGGTGCGCAGGATGGACGAGCTAACCGCACAGGGCTTCCCGGTCCTCGTCGCACCCTCGCGCAAGGACCTCGTGGGGGAGAGCCTCGCCCTGTCTCCCGGAGAGCGCCTCGAAGGTTCGTTGGCTGTGGCCGCCCTCTGCGTCGAGCGAGGCGCGGCCATGGTCAGGGCTCACGATGTCCTCGCCACCGCGCGGGTGGTCGCCATGGTCGAGACCGTGCTGGGTCGCACCAAGCCGCTGAGGGCCATCCGGGGACTATGGGAGTGAGGCTAAACGCAGTGCGCAGAGGCCCGATGATCTACTCATGAACACTGCTCCGCCTGCGATCGCCACCCCGCGGCTTCATCTGCTTGCCTACAGCGGAGGCTACATCTCCGACGTGAAACTCGACCCGCAGCTAGAAGAAGAGCTGGCGTCCTTGCTGCGAGTGGTGCCATTCGCCGAGGCAGTGGCCGGGTGGGGGCCGTGGCTCGTCCTGGAGCAGTCGTCCGGGGAGGCCGCAGGCTCGGCGGGCTTCAAGGGCGCGCCCCGCGCCGACACGGTCGAGATCGGCTACGGGATCTCCACGAGAGCACGTCGCAAAGGCTACGCCGCGGAGGCGACAAAGGCGCTGGTCGACTGGGGCTTTGGTCACGACCAAGTGGAGCGGGTCGTGGCCGAGTGCGAGCCCGCGAACGAGGCTTCGGTGAAGCTTCTGACCCGGCTCGGGATGAACCTGCGAGCGCGAGAGGAGGGGATGTTGAGATGGGAGTTGACGGCCTCTTCCTGGCGGGCGTAGCCGCACTCTTCGGGCTCTTACTCGGAAGCTTCGCCACGGTCGCGGCCCACCGCATTCCTCGCCATGAGAGCTTTGCCACCGGCCGCAGCAAGTGCCCCGCGTGCGGTCATGTGATCACAGCGCTCGAGAACATCCCGTTGCTGAGCTTCATCGTGCAGCGCGGTCGTTGCCGTCACTGCTCGGAGAGGATCTCGTGGCGCTATCCCGCGACCGAGCTGGCGACCGCGGCCCTGTTCGTGTTCGCAGTCGTGCGCTTCGGAGCTTCGATCGAGGCACTGGTCTACGCAGGACTGTTCTGGGTCCTGGTGGTTCTGGCCGTCATCGACCTGGAACAGAGGCTGTTGCCCAATCGAGTCGTGTACCCGGCGTTCATCGGAGGCTGGGTTGCGCTGGGCCTGGCGGCGTGGATCGAGGGCTCGCCCGAGCGTCTCGCCGACGCGGCCGTGGGTGCGGCTATCTTCGGCGGCCTGCTCTTTCTGGTCGCGTTCATCTATCCGGCCGGGATGGGCGGAGGAGACGTCAAGCTCGCCTTCGTGCTGGGCAGCTTCCTCGGCTACGCCGGAGGGATCGGCGTCACCCTGGTGGGCATGTTCCTGTCGTTCCTGCTGGGAGGCTTGATCGGCGTCGTGGTGTTGATCGCCACGGGCGGGGACCGGAAGTACGCGCTTCCGTTCGGGCCCTTTCTTGCGGGAGGCTCGGTGATTGCGATAGTGGCCGGCCTTCCCCTGCTGCGGGCTTATCTCGGCGCCTTTTGAGCGCCGCGCCGTGGCCTTACCATGAGGTCATGGACGAGTACGAGGACGAACCCCTCGACGAGGAGGAACGGAAGGCTCTGCGCCAGGATCTCGTCGACGTCGAGGTCTTGAAGCAGGTGTTGGGCGATCAGGGGATCAAGGGCACCGTGTTCTTCTGCCCCGACTGCGACGAGGACCATTACCTCACCTGGGACCTTCTGCAGGGCAACCTCCAAGAGCTCCTCGACCAGGGCGAGTCCCCGGTCCACGAGCCGGCCTTCGACCCCAACCCCGACGACTACGTCTCCTGGGACTACGCCCGCGGTTTCCTGGACGGCTACGAGTCCTTTCAGCGAGAGGACGTCGACGAGCTCGGCCGGCGTCTCACCTCAGAGCCCGAGCTCTTCGGGCTTGCTCGGGCGCAGATAGCCGTGCTGCTAAGGCGCATGGGGCTGGCGCCGCCGAACGAGGCGCTGTAGTTGCCTCCTCGCGAGAATTGTTTTCAGGTAGCCAAACGCCCAAGTTGGGCGGGAGACCCCCGTTTTGGTGGCTGCAGTCCCAAGTTGGGCGATCGACCACCCGAGTCTGGCTACCGATGCTTGGGGGACCAGGACGGATGAGTCGCGTGATCGCGTTCGCCAACCAGAAGGGCGGCGTGGCCAAGACGACGACCACGCTCTCCATCGGCGCGGCTCTGCACGAGCGAGGACGCGACGTTCTGCTCGTCGACCTCGACCCGCAGGGCGCGCTCACGTACTCGCTCGGCTATGACCCCGAGGGCATCGAGGAGACCGTCAACGACGTGCTCGTGCACCGCCTTCCGGTCGAGAAGGCGGTTGTTGCGGGGACCCCCGATTTGCTGCCCGCCAATATCGACCTGGCCGGGGCCGATACCGTTCTGCTGACGAAGACGGGCCGCTAATACGCTCTCGAGCGAGCACTCAGGGACGTCGAGAATTCCTACGATTACATCCTGATCGACTGTCCTCCCTCGCTGGGCATCCTCACGATCAACGGCCTCACGGCCGCCTCGGAGGTGCTGATCCCGCTGCAGGCAGAGGCACTGTCACACCGAGGGGTGGGGCAGCTGCTCGAGACCATCGCCGACATCAAGCGCTTTACGAATCCCGGTCTAAGGGTTGCGGGCGTCATCGTGACGATGTTCGACCCCCGCACCCGACACGCCAGAGAGGTGCTGTCGGACGTCTCCTCTCTTCACGGAGTCGAGGTTCTGCAGCCACCGGTGCGAAAGTCGATCCGCTTCGCCGAAGCAAGCCGCGCGGGAAAACCGATAACCGAATTCGCGCCCTCGCATCCGGGGGCAGAGGCATACCGACAACTCGCCGCCGTGCTCGACGGGGGCCGGCAATGAGCTCCAGGCGAGGAAAGTACGCGCTTTACAGCGCGTCCGAACGACGTCCCTTCACCTGCACCGTCGAGTGCTCCTCCTGTCTCGAGGAGACGCGTGTTACCTATGTCGAGCTGGGGCTGTTGATGTGGCCGTTGCACTTTCACCTTCCGCTGGTCCGCTATCACCACTCGTGGTTTCGCTGCCCGGCCTGCTCCCGCCGGACATGGCTCCGAGTGCACCTCGACCGTTGAAGCGTTAGGTTCAGAGATACCCCAACTAAGGAGGCCTTGAGTGGCAAGGACCAAGAGACAGGTGAAGAAGGCGAACAAGCAGGTCAAAGTGGCGAACAAGCAGGTGAAGGT
>JBPCPZ010000078.1:0-5982 GCA_050998655.1 Actinomycetota bacterium | reverse complement strand
CGCCTACACCATCCTGCCTGGACGGCGGCGCCCAATCCCGGACACAGAGCCCTGGCGGATTTGGCGCGGCGCGGCTCGCTCACCACCCTCGTGACCCAGAACATCGACGGGCTCCACCAGCAGGCCGGAACTCCCACCGAAGCCACAATCGAAATACACGGCACGATGCGAGAGGTGATGTGCATGGCCTGTGGCGACCGCGCGCCGATGCAGCGGGCGCTGGACCGCGTGAAGGGCTGCGAGCAGGACCCCGACTGCCGAGCCTGCGGCGGCATCCTCAAGTCGGCGACGATCTCGTTTGGGCAGAGCTTGGTGGCCGAAGACGTGAGGCGCGCCGAGAAGGCGGCTGCCCGCTGTGACCTGTTCATGGCGGCGGGGACCTCGCTGGCGGTCTATCCGGTCGCCCTGTTGCCGCAGGTGGCACTCGAGTCGGGGGCCCGGCTCGTGATCCTCAACGCCGAGCCGACCCCTTTCGACGAGAGGGCCGACGCTGTCATCAGGAGGCCGCTAAGCGAGACACTTCCGCAGCTGGTTCCCGCGTCCAGTACGTCGAGTCACCTGTAGCTAAACCTCTGAAGAACGTTGCCCGTCCTTGCATTTACGACGACGTTGATTTCGGATCCGGCGCATTTCCGATCGTTTGAGCGTGTGGAAAGTGGACCCCCGAACAGTGGCACGCAAACACCCTCATACCTCAATATCCAGGCGAGCAGGTTCTTGTGACGAGGTATTCCCTCCGGCACTGATCGCCCTCCACCCGTGTAGATAGCCAAGATGGGAGTAACCTCCGAAGCGCCGCCCTCACCGGCGGCGACCATAGCTTCCTTCACGCTGATATGCGAGGGGGCGTACTCGGGAACCGGTTCAAGTTTGATCTCAAACAGCCGGTAGAAGCGGGACTCGGTCAGCCGGGCCGGTGCATTGACCACCACCATCTGAGCGGGTTCCTCGAGATCGCTCACCTCCTGCGGCTGGCAAGCGAGACTTGACAGACCGATCAGTGCCGCCGTAACGACCACGCACTTGGCGCTCACCCTTCGTAGCTTATCCTCGACGATTCGGCGCCCTTCACAGCGTCGAGTGGTGCTCGGGTGCTCTATATGGTCATCTGGCGACCACTCGGCCGAATTGCGGCTGGCTCAGTGGATGCCGGTGAGCCGCGCCACCACGGCCGCCCTGCGGGCGGGGCGGCCCGAGCGCAGCTCGGCCCGATCCGCGCTCGCCATCATCTGCAGGGCCACGTTTGTGCCCAGCCATCTCAACGGCTCCGGCTCCCACAGGGGCGAGCGGTGCCCGACCCAAGGGAGCTTGATGATATCGGTGTCCCTTCTCAAGATGAGGTCCGCGAGCGTCCTCCCCGCCAGGTTGGCGGTCGCCACCCCGTCGCCGACGTACCCACCGGCCCACGCCAGGCTCGAGCCCCGGTCGTAGCCAACGGAGGAGAACCAGTCGCGGGGCACTCCCAAAGGCCCGCCCCAGTTGTGGGTGATGGCTGCGTCCCTGGCTCCAGGCCACAACGCCGACATCACTCGCTGCAGCTCGGCGAAGACGCCCGGCACGCGCTCATAGGAGTCCATGACGTCGGAGCCGAAGTGGTAGGGCGCGCCGCGGCCCCCGATCGCGATGCGATCATCGGCCGTGCGCTGCGCATAGATGATGAGGTGGCGGGCGTCGGTCACGGTTTCCCGGCGGGCCCAGCCCACCTCGTCCCAGAACGGTGGGGGCAGAGGCTCGGTCGCGATCATGAGCGAATAGATCGGAAGCAGTGTGCGCTTAAAGCCCTCAAGCGAGGGCGTGTAACCCTCGGTGGCCCGCACCACGACCTCGGCCTTCACCCGGCCCTCATCGGTCCGGGCCGTACCGTTATCGATGGTGCGCACCATTGTGTGCTCATGGATCGTTGCCCCGCGCGCCTCGACCGCCCGGGCCAGGCCGCGGCTCAGGCGCGCGGGATGAAGCGCCGCGCAATGAGGCGTGAAAGCCGCCCCCAGCGAGCCTTCCATTCGGACATGCAAGGACGCCTCAGCCGCGCTCAGCCATCGGTAATCGTCCTGAGAGAATCCCCACAGCCGCTCCTCTGCGATCTCCGATTTGAGACGTGGAACGTGCGCCCGTGTCGTGGCTGCGGTGATGGTCCCGCCCTTGGCGAAGTGGGCGTCGATACCCTCTGCCCCCAACACTTCGCCGACCTCGTCTACGGTGTCGAACATCGCTCGCTGCATGGCGAGAGCGGCTCCGCGTCCGCCGACCCGGGCGAGCTTGCCACGAGGCGCGGCGAAAAGCGCGGAACACCAGCCTCCGTTGCGACCCGAGGCCCCGTACCCGGCGATCTCCTTCTCGAGCACTACCACCCGCAACGAGGGATCGGCACTCAACAGGTAGTAGGCGGTCCACAGGCCTGTGTAGCCGGCGCCGACGATACAGATATCCGCGTCTCTATCCCCGGGAAGAGAGGGACGCGGCGTGAGGTCGTCGCCGCAGTTGTCGAGCCACAGGCTGAGCGCTCGATAGTCCTTCATGTAGGCGAGCTCCAACCACGGCCCGCGCCACAGCCGACATGACCACAGGGTGGGAGCACTTCCTTAGACGTCGATGACCTCGAAGCCGACGGCATGCTCGACGCCCGCCAGCCGGCCGACGTGGGAGGCACCCGATTCGAGAAAGGTGCGCGCGTCGAAGTCTTCTCCGAGGTTCTCGAGGTAGGCGCGATGGCAAAGCAGTGACTCCACTCCGCGATCCAGAAACCCCGTCACGTCCACCGCATGCGTTAGATAGGGTGACGCATTGACGCACACCATGCGCACGCCGTCCCAAGGCTCGAGTCCCTGGTCGAGCAGCTCCCTGAAGACCCAGCGATTGCCGGCATCGCGAGCCGCGTCCATCACCGCCAGCCCGACCACTCGATGGTCGGCCATGTTGAAGCTGCTGCCGCCCCACGACGGATGATGGTTGATGGTGATCACGATCTCGGGGTGGTGACGGCGGATCGCTGCCGCTATTTCCCTTCGCAAGCCGAGGCCGTATTCGATCATCCCGTCACGATGTCCTAAGAACTCCACCTTCTCGACCCCCACAACTGCTGCGCTCGAGTGTTCCTCTTGGGCTCGCAGGGGTCCGGCTTTCTCCGGGGCGATCGAATCGATCCCGGCCTCACCACTGGTCACGAGCAGATACGACACCGACTTCCCTTCAGCAGTCCAGCGCGCGATCGCGCTGGCCGTTCCGTACTCAAGGTCGTCGGGATGAGCGACCACCGCGAGGGCACGCTCCCAATCCTCGGGCAACGGCTGTAGAAGCTCTGGCGTATCTGTTGACACTTCTTCCCCCTAGAGAGTTTCGAGGGAGGCTACTCCAGGAAGCGCTCAGACGACTCCCGCAACCGTACGACGACGTGAGCCTCGAGCGCCTGCATGTCGAGGCTCAGCCGCAAACGGTCGAGAGCCTCTCCCTCGACGTGGGATCTCACCACCCCTAGGTCGCTGTTATCGAGGACCGTGAGGCGCATCTCCGCATGCGGCCCCGACGCTCCTTGCTGAAACCATGCGCGCGACGAGCTCACGGCGTCCAGCTGCCCGGCGTCCTTCGCCCACGCCTGCGCCGCGCCGCCGGCTCGGATCCGAGTCGAGCCGGGGCCTTTGCTGGCAAGATCGAGATTGTGCACCTGCTGAGGAGCGGCGAACTGGGCCAACAACCAACGCCAGCCGAGATAGGCCAGCACGATTCCCGCCACGGCCACCGCAGGCCAGAACCATTCCGAGTTGCGCGCCACGAAGTCCGAGATCTCGGGCGGCAGCACGGCCCCTTCGGAGGGGGCCACGCCGGTCACTCCCAGCGCGCGCGCCAACCCGTAGCCGCCGGTCGCAATCACGAGCAGCCCGACCAACAGCAGAGCGACCCGGTTGAACGAATCGGCGCGCGTCATCGCTCGCCCACGCTCCGGACCTTGACCGCCACCGCCAACTCCCGGGCGGGCTCCAGAGCAACTAGGCGCTTCTCGACCGCGGCCCGAATTCTGCCGTCGAGCCCGACTATCTCGTCGCGACCCGTGGTGGCGCTCACGACCAACTTGCCGGCGCTCGCCCGGCAGCGAACCTTCTGTACCCCATCGACATCGCGAGCAGCTCGAGCCGTCGCCTGCTCGAGGCTCCTGCGGTCGATCCGAGCCTCGGCGCCGTCGTGCTTGGACAGCAGCGAATAACTCAGGGGGGAACGGCGAAGGAGCTGCAAGACACTCAGGATCAGACCAAATGCCACCAAGGCGATCGCCACCACGATCACCGAGCGGTCGCCGTAGGACGAGCCCCGAGCCGTTTCCAGCCAGCTCTCGTGCGGCACCACAAATGGGGCCAGACCAAGCGCGGCGAGAACGATCTCCGCCACAGTCAAGAGGCCCGCAGCGATAAGACCGAGGGCCAGAACGGCTGCGATAAGCCGGTTTACGGTTCGCATGTCACCTCATCGGATCCGGTCGCGGCCCCCGAGGTATTCGGTCACGTCGAGCTCTCCCACCAGCACCTTGGCGATGAGATAGCCGAGCGCGCCGAAGAAGGCGACGATCAGCATGTCGCCAAAGCCCCCGAATGCTAGAGCCAACCCCAAGAACAAGCCGACAAACAAGCCGACCAACGTTGTCATCTACAGTCCTTCCTTCCCATGTGGCCGTGCCGCTGATTTATTGGCGTCCATAGCCTCTGTCATGTATGAAACTCGATGTCGTCGATAAAGACCTCCACGGGCAAAGCCCCGACGGCGGGTCTCACAGCCGCCCGCACCTCTTCGCCCACCTGCGCTAGCGGCGGCCCCCACACCGCTACGACTCGAACCTCGATCTGGTCGGCCGTCACTCGCACCCCGATGATGCGCCGGTTGGGTAGGTAGGTTGCCACATCCCCGAAGGGCCCAGGCGAAAGAGCTACTACCGATCTGCAGCTCGTGGCCGCCGCGGACACCGCACTCGCATCGATAGACACCCTGCTACTGAACTCGTGGGTCTGCTGTCATCTCGTCGTCGCCGGAGTCTCCGAGCCACACATCGTTGACGTAGATATTTACCTCCGCCACTTCCAAACCCGTCATGCGCCCCACCTTCGTCGCGACGTTGCTACGAACGGACTCGGCCACGTCTGCTATGGGCACGCCATATTCGACGACGAGGTCGAGGTCGATGGCGGCCTGGCGCTCTCCCACCTCTACCTTGACACCCTGGGTCGGGCTCGAACCACCCTGGCTGGACGCGGGCGCACCCCCGACCGCCTCACCGATCCGATCTCGAATGGCGCCGACCGCCCGAGCCGAACCGGACCCCATGTTGTAGACCCCCGATACCTCACGTGCTGCGATCCCGGCGATCTTGGCGACCACGCCGTCGGCGATCGTGGTCTTGCCCCGATCGGTGATCAGGGGGCCGCTGCCGCCCTCGGCGCCGGACGTCTGAGACCCCTGGCGGGTGGTCGTGGTCTGTTCGGCCATGAGTTGCCCCCCTCGCAAGTTGCTGCCCGATGATGTCAGTAACCTTTTCCCGCGAAATCAACAACTTCAAACTTCTCGGTTCCGGCGGCCTGGGCCGGCGACCAGGCTCGGGGCCAAATCGGTGGCGGGAGAAGGATTCGAACCTTCGTAGGCATCAGCCGACGGTTTTACAGACCGCTCCCTTTGGCCGCTCGGGCATCCCGCCGGGAGGCCCCAGGATAACGGTTCCACAGGCTGAACGGACTCAGGTAAACCTATGGACCTGCTGGCGGCGCTGCGATCGCTACTTTGCGCCCCTGCCCACACCAGATGTGGATAGAGCGCCATGCACGAGCCGGGCAGCACCTATGGCGGCGCGCCGTCACCGGCCACTTGCGCCGGTGAGCGAGGCAGGGATGTCCTTGGCCACTGACCCCACACAACTGCGAGCAGGCCACTTCCGGCCGAATTGGCCCTGGCTCATGGTGCGTGATCTGGGGGAACTACCATTCGACGGTTGTGATCGCTTGACCG
>JBPCPZ010000107.1:0-5010 GCA_050998655.1 Actinomycetota bacterium | reverse complement strand
CCCGAAGGGTCTGCCAGGGGGGTGGTTGCCGCGGCGCCGAGGGCGGCTGCGCCCGCGCCTGCCGCGAACGAGCCGGTGGCCCGCAGGGCGGAGGCCATGCCGGAGATGTCCGGGTAGCGCTCAGACGGAGCCTTGGCCGTGGCCCTTGCGGTGATCTCGTCGAGGATCGCGGGTACCTCCTTCACGATGCTCGAGGGCGCTGGGATGGCATCGGAGACGTGGCGCATGGCGATGCCGATGGGGGAGGTGCCGGAGAACGGGACCTCTCCCGTGAGCATCTCGAAGAGCACAACCCCCATGGCGTACTGGTCGGCGGCGGGTCCCGCGCTTTCGCCGGAGGCCTGCTCGGGCGCCAGGTAGTGGGCGGTGCCGAGCACCGAGCCGGCAGCGGTCAGAGTCGTCTCCCCGATCGCCCTGGCGATGCCGAAGTCGGTGACCTTTACCCGGTCGTTGTCGGAGACGATGATGTTTCCGGGCTTGACGTCGCGATGGATGATGCCGGCGGCGTGAGCATGGGCGAGTGCGTCGCAGCTCTGCGCCGCTAAGGTGGCGGCTCTGCTCGGCTGAAGCGGGCCGGAGCGGAGCAGCTCGGCGAGGTCTCGGCCTTCGATCAGCTCCATGACGATGAAGTCGCGGCCGTCATCGGCGCCGTAGTCGAAGACACTCGCGATGTTGGGATGGCTGAGTGCCGCGACCGCACGGGCCTCGCGCCGGAAGCGCTCGACGAAGCGAGGATCGTCGACCAGCTCCTCCTTGAGGAGCTTTACCGCTACCCTCCGATTGAGCCGCTCGTCGGTGGCCTCGTACACGGTTCCCATGCCTCCGGCCGCCAGCCGATGCTCGAGCCGGTAGCGATCGATGAGCCTTTGCGCTTCTACCATTGCCTGATCCTTCGGTCTGCTTCGATGACCGCCCTTGCGATGGGCGCGGCGACCGCGCCTCCTGTAGCCTCGGAACCCAGCTCGCCGCCGTTCTCGACAAGGACCGCGACCGCGATCCGCGGGTTACTCGCGGGGGCGAAGCAGATGAACCAGGCGTGCGGCGCGGCCCCCTCGACGGTCTGGGCCGTTCCCGTCTTTCCTGCCACTTCGACGCCGTCAATCTGGGCCGCGGTTCCGGTTCCCTCCGTCACTACCGAGGTCGTCATGCGGGTGAGCTCCTGGGCGGTGGCGGCAGAGAACGCTCGGCCGAGCGGAGCCGAACGCTGCGCCTCTACCACCGAGCCGGATGCATCTCTGACCTCCCGTACCAGCTGAGGGCGAGGCACCTGTCCTCCGTTGGCCACGGTCGCAGCCACCAGGGCCATCTGTAGCGGGGTTGCAGCGACGTCGCCCTGCCCGATCCCGGCGAACGCCCGCAACGGCTCCTGGTCGTCGGGCACATCGGGGAAAGTGCTCGCTGCGGTCCCCACGTCGAACGGCAGAGGCTCGTTGAACCCCAGCGCCCCGGCCGTCCGGCGGAGCTCCTCAGGCAGTCGCAGCCCGAGGATAGCGAAGGTGGTGTCGCAAGACTGCACCAGCGCAGTGAAGAGGTCGATGGAGCCCGTCCCCGTACAAGAGGTGTTGGTGAAGTTGGTCAAGGTGTTGTCGGTTAGCGGCAGGTCGAGCGCTTCGGGGTCGGGAAAGCTCGACGTCGGGCCGAACCGCCCCGACTCCAGTGCGGCGGCTGCGGTCACCACCTTGAACGTCGACCCGGGGGGAAAGCTCCTCGAGGTGGCCTTGCTCAAAAGGGGGCTGTTTGGCGAGTTCGGCTGAAGCGAACGCCGGTAGGAGCGAATCTCATCGGTGTCGTGCGAAGACAGGGGGCCGGGATCGTAAGTGGGATTCGAGTACATCGCCCGCACCTCTCCGGAGCTCGGATCCAGGGCCACGACCGAGCCCTCCTGGCCGCCCAAAGCCTCCGCCGCCACCTGCTGGAGCTGGGAGTGGACGGTGAGCCGCACGTCGTCGCCGCGCTCGCCGGAGCTCAAGAAGCTGTCCTGGATGTCCTGCATCGAGATCACTCCGCTCTCTCCCAGAAGCTGCTCCGAGTAGGTTGCCTCGATCCGATCGCTCCCATAGATAAGCGAGTAGTAGCCGGTGATGTGTCCGTAGAGCTCGCCCCCCGGGTACGTCCTGAGGTACTGGAAGCGGTCCTGAGTCTTGCGGCTTCTCGCCACTGTCTCGAAGTCGAGTGTTTCGATGTCCCCGCGCTTGATCGAGTACTCCGCCAGGAGCGAGCGGATGTTGGAGTCGTTGGAGGCAATGTCCTCTGCGGCGAAGATCTGGACGTAGTTGAGCTGGGCGAACACGAGCAGGAAGGCGGCCACCAGGCCCCACGCCACGCGCCGGATCTGGGCCTGCATCACCGACGGCCCCCGATGAGGATCTCGCCCGTGAGGGCGGGGTCGGGCTCGCTCGCGTTCTGGTGGCTCACGCGCGCCAGCAGCGCCATCAGGATGAAGTTCGACAACAAGCTCGAGCCTCCATAAGACATGAATGGGAGCGTGATGCCGGTCAGAGGCAGCAGACGAATGACTCCGGCGAGGATGATGATCGTCTGGACACCGAAGCTGACTATCAACCCCGCGGCCAGGAGCTGGCCGAAGTCGGAGCGAGCGCCGAGCGCGATCCGCAGGCCCCGGCCCACCAGGAACATGAAGCACACCACCACGGCGGCCGTCCCGAGCAGCCCCAGCTCTTCGCCGATGACCGCGAACACGAAGTCGGTGTGAGCGGCGGGGATGAGATCGGGCCGGCCCTGTCCGAGGCCCGTTCCGAACAACCCGCCGGTCGCCAAGGCGAACAGAGATTGGGCTAGCTGGTAGCCCTCGTCGGAGATCAGCTTGGGATTGAAGACGTCGAGCCACACCGCCACTCGGAGCTGCACGTGGCTGAAGGTGGCGTAGCCGACGTAGGCGCCGCCGGCGAACACCAGCAGCCCCACCAGCATGTATGCGACCCGGGCGGTGGCGATGTAGAGCATCACCAGGAAGATCGAGAAGAACAGCAGGCTCGAGCCGAGGTCCTTCTCGAAGAACATCACCGCTAGTGATAGGAGCCACATGACCAACAGGGGGCCGAAGTGCTTGATGTCGGGGAAATGAATCCTCCAGATGCGGCGCGAGGCAATGGCGAGCAGCTCTTTGCGCTCGGCGAGGTAGGCGGCGAAGAAGATCACCAAGCAGATCTTGGCGAGCTCACCGGGCTGGAAAGAGAATGAGCCCACCCTCAGCCAGAGCCTCGCTCCGTTGATCTCCGTGCCCAGGGGAGTGGCGGGCAGCAGCAGCAGCAGGATTCCCGTGAAGCCGAGGATGTACTTGTAGCGAGCCAGCATTCGGTAGTCGCGCACCCCGACGAGGGTGGCGATGAACACGACTACGCCCACCATCGTCCAAGTGGCCTGCGTGGGACCGTATCCGGAGGGATCGAGCCGGTAGACGGCGGCCAGCCCGAGCGCGTTGAGCAGGGCGGTCAACGGGAGCAGGAGGTGGTCGCTCGAAGGGGCCAGCTTGCGCACCCCGATGTGGGCGACTACGTAGGCGACGGTCAACGTCACCATCAGAGGGGCCGCAGTGGCCAGGATGTCGGCGTTTCTCGCCAGGACCACCAGCGCAAGAGCCCCCACCCCGAGGATCAGGGCGAGGATCAGCAGGGACAGCTCGGAATTACGGCGAGCCGAGGCCTGCATCATGCCTTCGAGCCCCCCCTGGCTCTCTGATCCTGGAACTCGCGGGCCAGATCCGAGAGGTCCGAAACCGTGCTCTGAGCCTCGTCCAGGGATTCGACCTTCATCCCCTGCCGCAGCAGCGCATGGCGCGATGTGGGCAGGTCTTCGAGCGACAGGGTCGAGGGCTCGACGGGTTCCGCCAGAGTGAGGCCTGCGATGCGCTCGGGGATGCCCTGGTAGATCGTGACGCGGTCAGATTCGTCGACGCCGACATAAAAGGAATTGTCCAGCGCCCAGTTGCCGGCGCCGTAGGCGGCGGCTACCACCACCACGAGCAACAGCAGCGCTCCCAGCCACTTGCGGCCGCGACGGGAGGTGGAGGGGGCCGGGCTCGAGTGCCCGGGTGCGGTGTCTGTCCGCATAGGGGCGGGCGCCGGGGCGTCTTCGCCGCCCAAGTCGATCACGAGCACCGTGATGTTGTCCTCGCCGCCCGCTTCTCGTGCCCACTCGCCCCACGCCTCTGCCCCCTGCTGCGGGTCCTTCGTCGATTCTGCGGCCGCGACAATGTCTGCGTCGGAAACCATGGAGGAGAGCCCGTCCGAGCACAGCAGCAGCCGATCTCCTGCGCGCGCCTCGATCTCCCGCAGGTCCACCGCGATGTTCGAGTCGAGACCCAGCGCGTTGGTGATGACGTTTCGTTGGGGATGGTGCTGAGCCTCCTCCGGGCTGATCTGACCTTCTCGCACCATCCGTCCCACGAGCGTGTGGTCGTCGGTGAGTTGCTCGATGTCCCCACCTCGCAACCGGTAGGCGCGTGAGTCACCCACGTGCGCGAGGTGGGCCACGCCCTCGCCCGCCATCAGCAGCGTGCAGGTGGTCCCCATACCCCGCAGGGCGGAGTCCGACTGTGCCTTCGTGTAGATTGCCGCGTTGGCGTTGTTCAGTAGCCGTGCGAGCGAGCGGGGGTCCTCCGAGGAGACTTGGGCCGCGCCGTCGGAGATAACTTTGACGGCTGTTTCCGAGGCGACCTCACCGGCCGAGTGGCCGCCCATGCCGTCGGCGATGGCGAACAGGGGCGGCTCGGCGAGATAGGAGTCCTCATTGCCCTCGCGGACCCGCCCGACATCGGTGCGAACGCCTACGGCGGTGTTCATTTCCGCAACTCCATAACGGTCTTGCCGATCTTTACTTGGTCACCTCGTTGCAGCTCGGATGGAGAGGTGATCCGCCGCCGGTTGAGATATGTGCCGTTGGTCGAGCCCAGGTCCTCGACCATGACCGCTTCTCCCTTGGAGAAGATGCGCGCAGGCAGCTGGGAGACATAGGTGTCGTCCAGCACGATGTGGCACTTCTCGGCTCGGC
>JBPCPZ010000105.1:0-5914 GCA_050998655.1 Actinomycetota bacterium | reverse complement strand
CACGAATTCTCCGGGCTGGGTGGCCGCAGCAAGCATTGGCCGCCTGGCCCCCTACATCCTGCTGGGAAGCCTGGGTGGCGTGGTCGCGGATCGCTACGACCGGCGCAGGGTGATGGTGGCGTCCGATATGGCCCGGGCCGTACTCATGATCGCACTCGCCGTAGTCGTGGCTACGGGAGCGCCGGTCGCGTTCGCCATCGGCATAGCCTTCTTATCCACCGCAGCCGGGACCCCGTTCTTTCCCGCAGTCGCCGCGGTCACGCCCTCGGTCGTCGACGAGAAGAGCCTCGCTCCCGCCAATGCGCTGATCACGACCGTGGACTCGCTGGCCATCGCCCTGGGGCCGGCCCTGGGTGGCCTACTGCTCACCGTCGCGGCCTCACCGGTGCTCGCATTTGTCGTCAACGCCATTACGTTTGGGGTTTCCGCCCTGCTGCTGGGCCGGGTCTCGATGCCCCGCGTCAAACAGGAGGAGAGGCCAGAGGTCGTCCCCTTGCATCACCAGCTCGCCGAAGGTGTGCGAGCAATCACTTCGTCGACTTCGATCATGCTGTTGATCGCTCTGCTCCTCTTAGCAACATTCGCCTGCGGGCTTGAAATCGTCTTCTACCCGCTGGTGTCGAAGAATTTGATAGGCACCGGAGCGGAGGGCGTCGGGTTCCTGTTCGCGGCACTGGGCGTGGGAGGCGTGGCTGCGGCCGGACTGGCAAATCGCGCCGTTGCTCACCCTCGGCCCGCACTCATCCTCACCGCCGGAAGCATCATGTCGGCGGCCCCGTTCGCCTTTCTACCCCTCACGACGAGCCCGCCGGTGGCCTATGTGCTCGTCGCCATCCAGGGCGCCGGGTTAATCCTCATCGACGTCATCGCCACCACTCTGATGCAGAGAGCCGTCCGCGAGTCGGTGATGGCGCGGGTGTTCGGAATTCTCGACTCCATTGAGGTGCTGGCCACTGTACTCGGGGCTGCACTCGCTCCGCTCCTAATCGAAAGCTTCAGACTTAAGGTGTCTCTTCTGGTGGCAGGCGGGATTCTCGTGGGCCTCACGCTCTTGTGCGTCCCCAAGCTGTTCGTCATAGACAGGGCGACCGACCGACGACGCCTTGAGCTGGAACCGAAAGTTGAGTTGATGTCCCGTCTCGGCATCCTCGAGGGCATGCCGAGGCAGTCCTTGGAGGCGCTCGCAGCCACGGCCTGCGAAGAGGCGGTGGCTGCGGGGGATGTGCTAATCCGGGAGGGGGATGACGCCGATGACTTCTTCGTCATACGCTCGGGAGCGATGGAGGTTCTGTCGTCCGGCGAGGCCGGAGCACAGCAGACGAAGGTACGCGATCTAGGCGCGGGTGACTATGCCGGCGAGATAGGGCTGATCGAGAGGATCCCTCGCACCGCGACCGTTCGAGCGACCTCAGATTCTCTCGTCTTTCGCATCGGGGGCAGGGAGTTCGTCGATGCCGTGAATCGGGTGCCGAGCGTGTCGAGCGCGCTGTCGGGAGGTATCGCCGGCCGGCTGGCACGGACCCATCCCTCCTACAAGCCCAAGAAAAGCGAGGCCGAATCGTGAGTGAGGATCGTTCTTTCGAGGTGCTTCGCGATCTCGCCCGTACCGCGACCGACCTCGGCCCCGCGCTGGCACCGGCCGGCCACGAAGAGCTGCTGCGCTCGATCACGGCGGCGGCCAAGGACATCTTCGAAGCCGCCGCGTGCTCTCTGGCGCTGCTCGACGATGCCCAGGAGGAGCTGACCTTCTACGTTGCCTCGGGGGCGGGGGCCGAGGACGTCATCGGTATGCGCGTCCCCGTCGGGCAGGGAATAGCGGGTTGGGTCGTGAGCTCGGGCCAGCCTATCGAAATCGCAGACGTCACCCGCGATCCTCGCTTCGCGCGCGATGTTGCAGAGTCGACGGGCTACTTGCCGCGTGCCATCCTCGCCATGCCGCTCGAAACCGAGCGCGCCATGCTAGGCGTCATCGAGGTGTTGGATCGGCGCGCCGAAGGTGGGTCGGGAGCGCGGGACATGGAGCTGCTGGCCCTGTTCGCGCGTCAAGCCGCGCTGGCGATCGAGAACTCACGCGTGTTCTCCGATCTGGGACGCGCGCTCTTCGAGGCCGTGGGCCGGGCGTCCGAAGGAGACTTCGGCGCCGCGCTCGAGCGAGTAGCGCGGGAAGGCTCGGGGCCGAACCCAGAGCTCGCCGAGCTGGCCGCGCACTTCAACTTCCTCGGACGCAAGGGCCCTGAGGAACGCCTCGCCGCGACGCGCCTCGTCGGGGAGCTCGTCGCCTACATGCGGGCGCGGGCCCGCCCCACATGAGCAAGCCCGCGTGGTCGTGGCAGTTCGATCCGGACACGCTGAAACGGGCCACCTCCATCGCACTCCCATCCGCCCTTTCCAAGGAGTGGGCGTGGGGAGGCAGCACCGGGGCGGGCGTCAAGGTCGCGGTGGTCGACAGTGGCATCGATGGCTCTCACGCTGCTGTGGGGCCAGTCGCAGGAGGAGTAGTGCTGGAGTTCGATCCTGACGCGGACGACTACGTCAAAGCTAGAGAGGCCCCGCACGAGGATCTCTTCGGACACGGGACCGCGTGCGCGGCGATCATCAAGCACGCCGCGCCCGAGTGCGAGCTCTACAGCGTGCGCGTACTGGGGACGAGGCTCACGGGCAAGGGTGTCGTATTCGCGGCCGGATTGCGGTGGGCAGTGGACCACGGGATGAAGGTGGTGAATTTGAGCCTCTCGACCGGTAAGCAGGACTACTTCGGCCTATTTCATGAGATCGCCGACGAGGCCTACTTCCACAACGTGATGCTCGTCAGCGCAGTCAACAACGTCCAGTCGCCAAGCTATCCGTCTCAATACTCATCGGTGTTCTCGGTCGCGGCCCACGACGGCAAGGATCCTTACCGCTTTGATTACAACCCTTCTCCGCCGGTCGAGTTCGGGGCTCCGGGCATCGACGTCGAGGTTGCGTGGCTCAACGGCTCGACCATCGATGCTACCGGCAACAGCTTTGCCGCGCCCCACATCGCGGGTCTGGTAGCGAAGATCTTGGGCAAGCACCCCGGCCTTACCCCGTTTCAGATGAAGACGATTCTGTGCGCTTTGGCCGACAACAACGCGCCCGCCGACGACGCTGAGTGAGGCGAACCGGAGGGGCAAAAAAAAGAGGCCGGCCCCTTCGAGCCGGTCTCTTTTCCTGAATTACATCTCGTTCGGACTACCTCTGCGTGCGGTGGCCTTCGACGTCGTCGCCGGACATGTCTTCCCTCTGCGTGCGGTGACCTTCGACGTCGTCGCCGGACATGTCTTCCCTCTGCGTGCGGTGGCCCTCGGTGTCGTCCTTCTCTTCGGCCTCGCGGCGCTCTCGCTCTTCCGCCATGTCGATCCCCTTTCGTTATGGGCGACCTCTGTGAGCCGCCTCCTGAATCCTAAGTGACATTCTGGCACCATCTCCGGCGCCCGTCTGTCAGAACCCCGACAGGTGCACTGGCAACTTTCCGACACCTGATTGTGCCCTGAGCCTACTGAGAGCCATCAGGCTATTTTTGCGGCAGGTCGATCACCATCTGCTCTCGCGCGGCATCCACTTTCAGAGTCCTGCCTTGCCAGCTCGCCTCGATGCGGTCGAGCTCGTCGTCGGTGCGCGCAGGTGAGTGGTGGAACAGCAGGAGGCGGGGCACCCCGCAACTCTCCGCGAGTCCGACCGCGTAGTCGATGGCGCTGTGACCGAACGAGGCCACCTCGGGAAACTCCTCGGCGGTGTGCTGGGCGTCGTGGATCAAGAGATCGGCCCCCTGCGCCAGGGCGCAGGCGTTCGGGTGGTATTCCCCGAAACCCTGGGGACCGGCCCCCAATGCGATGGGGCTGTGGTCGCAGAGGTAGGCCAGCGAAGCCTCACCGTCGCTCACCCGGTAGCCGAACATCCTCCCGCCCTTGTGCGGTATCTCGAGCGCCTGCACCACGAATCCCTCGATCGAATGCTCACCCGGCTCGATGCTGCTGAACCTCCACTCCCCTCGAAGCTGGCTCGGCGTGATCGGAAAATGAGGCGGCGAGATCACGCGCTCGAGCAAGGTGACGGGATTGCCCTGCGCGGGCATCACCAGCGACACACTCGCGTCGTCTCGATCGCCGCCCGAAAAGAACGGCAACCCATGAGTGTGGTCCCAGTGAAGGTGTGTCAGGAGAATTGTTCCCCGAAAGGCCTCCCCCTCGAGCCGAGGCGTCAGCTGCTGCAGACCCGTTCCCGCATCCAGCACCAGCGCCGGCGCGTCGTGGCCGTGTGACAGCGCCACGCACGAGGTGTTGCCGCCGTAGCGCACGTAGTGGGGGCCGGGGGAAGGGGTCGACCCGCGAACCCCGCACAGGACAATGCGCACTAGCCGAGTTTAACTCCGGCAACGCTCCCTCAATGGGAGCTGGGGGCCGCCTGCTCCACGCGCAGACGGGCCCCGTGCGCTAGCCTTCTGGCACAACGCAGCGGCGGCATCACCGCCCCGGGGGAATGGGAGCAGCACATGGCGAGAAAGACTCAGACCGACCTGCAGCTAGTCACCTTCGTCAAGGCAGTCCCGATCTTCTCCTCGTGCACCCCCAAGGAGCTGAAGGGAGTGGCCACATCCGGCAAGGAGGTCTCCTTCGAAGCCGGGCGCGTCATCTGCAAGGAGGGTGAGACCGGCGTGGGCCTTCACATCATTCTCGAAGGTGAGGTCAAAGTCCTGGTCGGCGGCCGCACGCGACGCCGGTTGGGTCCGGGCGCCTTCTTCGGCGAGATCGCACTTCTGGATGGGGGGCCGCGCTCGGCTTCGGTCGTCGCCGAGACCCCGGTCCGGACCTTCGCCATCACCTCGTGGAACTTCCGCAGCGTGCTCAAGGAGCATCCGAGCATGCCCGTGAAGATGCTCGAGGAAGTCTGCAAGCGGCTGCGGGAGAACGAGCGCTCTCTCAGCAACTGACACAATGTCGGGTACTACTTTGTAGGTCATGAACGCCGAAGCTGCCGCCGGGCTGCTGGGTTCAACCGACCTGTTCAAGAACCTCGACCCCCCCGTCCTGGACCAGCTCGCACGAAGTGTGACCTTCCGCAATTACCGGCGAGGCCATCTCATTTTCGCTCAGGGCGAGCCTGGGGACTCGCTGTTTGTCATCTCAGAAGGCCTAGTGAAGGTCTTCGTCACCTCCGAAGAGGGCGAGGACATGGTGCTAGTCACTCTGCGGCCCCCGGAGACCTTCGGAGAGCTGGCTTTGATCGACGGCGGCCTCCGCTCGGCCTCTGCCGAGGCCCTCGAGCCCACCACCACGCTCACACTGTCGCGCGGCACCCTGATCGAACTTCTGCAGCGTCATCCAAACCTGGCGCAAGCATTGCTGTCTTCGCTTGGAGGGCTGGTACGAAGACTGACGGAGCAGGCCGCCGACCTCGTCTTCCTCGATCTTCACGGACGCGTCGCCAAGCTGCTGCTGACGCTTGCCGAGGAGCGGGGGCGCCACGAGGGACTAGAGGTCCTGCTCGATCTTCAGGTGACCCAGGGTGATCTCGCCGCCATGGTCGGGGGCTCCCGGCAGAGCGTCAACCACATACTCCACGCTTTTCAGCGACGGGGCTACCTCGAGATAGAGGGCCGCCGTATCGCGCTCAAAGACCTGACGGCGCTGGCAAAGAGGGCGGGCCTCTAGACTCGATCGACCCGGTGACTTTAGGCCCCGACGGCCTCCACCGAGGTGTCGATGCGCTCGAGCCAGGGCCGGGCCCCGAGCTCCTCGAATACCCCCCGAGCCTGTTGAATCAAGTCATCAGCGTCGCGCTTTCGGCCCCTGCTGAGTAGCCACTCGCCGTGCTCCAGCAACGTCACCGCCACATAGAAATGCGCACCGATGTCCCGGAACCTCGCCGCGGCCCACCAGAAGCTCGCCTCCGC
>JBPCPZ010000080.1:0-10903 GCA_050998655.1 Actinomycetota bacterium | reverse complement strand
GGTTTGTCGAGGCCGTAGATCGAGAACTTGCGGTCGATGAACTCGGTGTCTGCATCGTTCCACTCCCCTTCGACACAGTCGATGCCCAAGGACTTGACTTTGCCCCCCACGTAGATCGTGCCTTCGTACATCGAGTCGCCGAGACCCGGTCCCACGTCTCCGCAGATGATCTGGTGGCCGCGCTGCATCATGAAGGCGGTCATGGCGCCTGCGTTGCCCCCGACCATGATCGTGCCGCCCTTTTGATCGACCCCGGTACGAGCGCCCACGCTGCCGGTGATGACCAAATCGCCGCCGCGAATGGCGGCGCCCGTGAGAGAGCCCGCGTTCTTCTCGATCACGACCACTCCCGACATCATGTTCTCGCACACCGACCAGCCCACTCGGCCGGTCACGACGACCTCGGGGCCGTCGATCAGTCCCAGACCGAAGTAGCCGAGGCTTCCTTCGATGCGTAGGTTGCAGCGCCTGAGGAGGCCCACGGCGAGGGAGTGCTTGGCGGCTGGGTTGCGCAGCGTGACGTCGCCGATACCCTCCTCGTAGAGGAGCCAGCGCAGCTCGAGGTTGATCTCGCGAGTGCTGAGCCCGGTGGCGTCGAAGGAGCCGCGACCGTCCTTGATGTCTGAAACTTTGGGGATCTCTGCGTGGGGCTCGCTCAGTCCGCGGGCGTCGTACTTGGTGCGTCGCTCCCGCTCGTCTATCGTGACCACACCAGCACCTGCTTCTCGTAGGGGTCGCTGGTGTCGATCTCGCGATCGAGGATGGCGCGGATGGCAATCTCCTCGGACGCCATGGCCACGAGGTCGTCGGACTCGTAGAGGACCAGGGGCTTGGCCGCCATCTCGTCCTTGGCCATGCCGAGGCTGTTTTCGGTCACCGCCATATAGGTGAAGACGCCGTCGAGATCGTCGAGGCTATCGTTCATCGCTTCCTCCAGCGAGCGCCCGTCCGCCATCTTCTCTGCCAGGTACACGGCGATGATCTCGGAGTCGCATTCGGACTGAAAGCGATGTCCCGAGAGCTCAAGCCGCCTCCGCCAGCGGAAGTAGTTGGTGAGCTGGCCGTTGTGGACCACCGCCACGTCTGAGAACGGGTAGGCCCAGTAGGGGTGGGCGCCGGAGATGTCCACGTCTGACTCGGTGGCCATGCGGACGTGGCCGATGCCGTGGGTGCCCTCGAAGCCGTCCAAGTTGTACTGTTCGCAGACCTCGGACGCGTCTCCCAGGTCCTTGATGATCTCGAGCGAGTGACCCAACGAGAGCACCTCGCAGCCGGGAATGTCCTCGAGATAATCAGTTAGCGACTTGATGTCGCCTTCATAGCGAACCCGAGCACGGTAGGCGTACTGGGTCTCGCTCTCGACCCGATCGATGGTGGCGCCGATCTTATTGAGGCGGGACTCGACCTCGAGACGGTGCCGCTCCAGCCGTTCCTTGAACTCGAAATCGCGCCGGTCGTTGGAGTCCGCCAGCTTGAAGCGGATCACAATCAGGTCGCTGGGCGGGCCGAACAGGGCGTATCCGGTGGAGTCCGGGCCGCGGTGCTTCATGGACTGAAGCATCCGGGTCATCTCGTTCCCGATGTCGGCGGCGCCGTCCCTATGGATGATGCCGGCGATTCCACACATTGGTCTGTGCTCCTCTCTCAGCAGCTGTTGGTGAGGGGCCCCCTCCAGGTGGCAGGGCAAGCTTACCGCCCGCCGTCGGCTCCCACGGCCTCAGCCTTGACGGAGGCTTCCCTCTAACGTAGCGTCCCGATAGGCATGGCGGCCTCCGACGCCGAGCAGCCTTGCCTGGGGGCTCGTTGGCGAGTTATCGCAGGCGCTGCCGTGTCCGGTTCCTGTTCGTTAAGCAATCCGTTCAAAAAAGGAGCTCAGCGTGGCAAGTGCCGAAGCCGGTCAGGGGATGACGCAGGTGCAGGATGTTCTGTCCAGGGGATCGGTAGCAGACCCCTACCCGAACCTTGAGGCCGTCAAAAGCGACTCCAACCGGCGTAACAGGATCAACGAGATCCGCAAATTCATCAACGAGCAGGGGATCAAGTACATCTTCTTCCAGCAGATCTCGGTGTCGGGTCACATCAACGGCAAGGGTGTGTCGGCGACTCATTGGGAGAAGGTTGCAGAGGACGGCTACCAGTTGGTCTACGGCGCCACCGCCGATCTTTTCGTGGACCAGAAAGGCCGCTACATCGGTTTCGGCCCGGAGGAGTCGGAGCTTGCCGCTATCGCGGACCTCGACACCTTCGCCCAGCTTCCGTGGGACTCACGCGTGGCGCGCGTCTTTTGCGACTGCTATGACACCGAGACTGGGGGCCTTCTCGAGGCCGACCCACGTCAGAACCTCAAGCGGATCGTCAACGAGATCGAGCAGGAGCTCGGTTACACGTTCCTGTGCGGCATCGAGCCCGAGATGATGTGGATGAAGAAGACCGACGACCCCAACGACGCCGTCGGACTTACGAAGCCGTGGTGTTATCACATCAATCAGTTCGAGGAGCTGCGTCCCATCATTCTCGATGTCATCGATTACGCCGAGCGGCTGGGTCTCACTCCCTCTTACGGTGATCACGAGGACTCGCCGGGGCAGCTCGAGCTGAACTTCTTGTTCGACCGGGCCGTCCGTACCGCAGACAACCTCTCGACCTACCGGCAGATCTGCGCGGCGGTGGCTAGGAAGCACGGCGTCACCGCCTGCTTCATGCCCAAGCCGTTCACCGGAGTGTCGGCCAACGGGGCTCACCATCACTTCACGTTGGTCAAAGAGGAGGGCAACAACGTCTTCTACGACGAGAAAGGGCCCGCAAGGCTATCGAAGATCGGTCTGCAGTTCATGGGCGGGATTCTCGATCACTACCGGGCTCTCACATGCCTCGGAGCGCCGACCGTCAACTCCTACAAGCGTTTCTGGGACTTCGGTTTCTGGGCGCCCATCTACAAGGACTACGGCTGGCAGAACCGCACCTGTTTGGTGCGCGTTGCAAGCGGCGGCCGCTTCGAGTTCCGGGCGGTCGACTCAGCGTGCAACCCCTACCTCACGCAGGCGGCGCTGTTGCGAGCCGGCCTTGACGGAGTAAAGCGCAAACTCGACCCCGGCCCCCCACAACAGCGCAACGTCTACGACGTCCTGGACGAGGGTGGCGAGATCCCGCGCGTGCCCGGGCACCTCGGAGAGGCGCTCGATGCCCTGGCCGAGGACGAGGTAGTGCGCGGCGCGCTTACCGGCCGCCTCTACAGCGTGTTCGAGCACTACAAGAGGGACGAGTGGGAGCGCTTTTTGTCCGCGGTCACCGACTGGGAGCGCGAGCGCTACATCGACGTCCTCCCCTAACCCGGGGGCCGCGTTTTGGGCGCCTCTCGGTGCCATTTATGGCACTCTGACGCCCCTAAAAACCGGGGGCCGCGTTTTGAGCGCCTCTCGGTGCCATTTTATGGCACTCTGACGCCCCTAAAAACCGGGGGCCGCTCTCGCTGCCGAGCATTTTCTCGCTATACTCGATGTGCATCTAGGGGAGCTCGGGGCAACCGGGCTGAGAGGCGGGCCGAGGCCGTCCGCGACCCATAGGCAGGGCCCGAACGGGCCCTCAAACCTGATCCCGGTAACGCGGGCGTAGGGAGGTGAGCACATGAGTGTGCTCGAACGTATCGAGCGGGTTCCTCCATGGGGCATCGAGCCGGTTCCCGAAGACCGCCGCGTCTTCAGCGGCGTCGACCTGGGTGTGCTGTGGGGCAATCTGGGCATCTCGCTTCTGCTGCCGGTGGTCGGGGCGTTGCTGGTTCCGGCGCTGAGTTTCAGGGATGCGCTGCTGGCCATAGTCGTTGGGGCGCTTATCGGCAACCTCATGCTGGCGACCGCGGCTCGCATCGGGGCCGATAACGGGGTGCCGACAATGGCCCTTTACCGCGCGCCCCTTGGCATACGCGGCTCGTACGTGCCGACTGTCTTCAACGTTCTGCAGAACATTGGGTGGGGTTCGTTCGAGCTATTTATCATTGCAGCAGCGGCTACGGCGATCAGCGAGCGAACGATTGGGGTCGGGGCGCGCCCCGCGTGGGTGATCCTGTTCGGGGTGATCTCCGTGGTCATGGCAGCCGGCGGGCCGGTTGCGGTCGTGAGGCAGTGGATCCTGCGCTTTGCGGTGTGGGCCGTTATAGCGTCGAGCGTGTACATCAGTTGGTACTTACTGGCAAACCTCAATGTCTCGGCCTTCTGGTCGAACACCGGTGATGGAGGGTGGCCGAATTTCTGGCAGGCCGTCGATCTCTCGGTGGCATTGCCGATCTCCTGGCTACCCCTGGTCGCCGATTACTCTCGTTTTGCCCGCAAGGGCGGGGCCGCGTTCTGGGGGGCTGGAATCGGTTACTTCGTCGCGCATGTGTGGTTCTTCGCGATCGGAGTGTTGCTGGTCCTCGGACGGGGCGGAGACCCGGCCGATCCGGCTGCATTCATAGGGACCATGCTCGCCATTCCGGTGGGTTTCGTTGCTCTTCTGGTCCTGCTGGTGGACGAGACCGACGAGGCGTTCGCCAACATGTACTCGACCGCGGTATCGCTGCAGAACATCGTCCCGCGTGCGTCGCAACGCTTACTGGTCCTGTTGGTGGGAGTGATCTGCACTGCTCTCGCGCTGGTCGTCAACCTGGTTCAGTACGAGAACTTCCTGTTGTTGATCGGAGCGCTGTTCGTGCCCTTGTTCGGGGTGCTCGCGGCTCACTATTACCTGCTGGGAGGCGGGCGCTACGACGTGGGGGCCTTCTATCGCAGGGATGGTGCTTACTGGTATGCCGGAGGCATTAACTGGCCCCCGATTGTCGCTTGGACGATTGGGTTTCTGACCTACAACTGGATCAACCCGGGGACGGTTTCGTGGTGGTCGGGATGGATGACGAGCTTGTTGGATGGGTGGCTGGGTTTGCCGACAGCCTCCTCTTGGCTCGGGGCATCGCTTACTTCGTTCGTAGTAGCGGCGTCGGCCACGCTGGTCTTCGGCCTTGTTGCTAGGGGCGTCAGGAGACCGATGTGACCTTCCTCGCATAGACCTTCTCGTAAAGCGGGACTGCTCCGAAGCGGGTTCAGCTGCGGTTAAGGATCAGTCAGCGGTTGTTCAGTGCGAGCGACCCACCCTCAGCAGGTCTCCCTAAGGGAGAAGGCGCCGGTCCGGCGCCTAACTTGGAAGAAGGGTGAGCGAGATGCGAGCAAATAGACTCTTGGGTGGAATAGTCGGGACGGCGCTGGTCCTGGCAGCGTGTACGGGGGGAGAGTCGGCGCGCTCACCAGCTGAGTCGCAGTCCAACACAAAACAAAGCAGTGCGTTCTCTAGCCCCGCCGAAATCACAAACCAGTATGTGCCATTGGAAAGAGGGGGGCGCTGGATATATGAAGGCACTCAGTCTGGCAAGCCGCAGCTAATCGAGATTGCAGTCACCCCCTCGACGAGGACAATCGACTGGAATGGCGAGGCGATCGAGAGTGTTGTCGTTCGCCGCAGAGACTGGGTGGACGGCATCCTGAAGCAAGAGTCGCACGACTACTACGCGCAGAAGAATGACGGCAGTGTCTGGGCCATGGGAGAACAGGTGGACAACTTCAAGGGCGAAAAGTTCTCCGATCACTCCGGCAGTTGGCTTGCAGGCGCCGATGGTGCCACACCCGGATTGGTCATGCCTGCCAACCCGCGAGTCGAGAACGCGTCCATTACAGAGGACGTGATTGGTCTCGTCGACGCCGGCGGCTATGAGGTCCTGTCGCGAACCGAGTCCGTCAGCACGCCGGCCGGGCACGTGGACAACGGTCTTCTCCTGAGCGCAATCCAAGCCAATCCTGCGGCGGAGAGCTTGTTCGTCCCTCAGATCGGAGCGGTGCTCGCTCGCAGCGGTTCCAATGAGGTCAGATTGACGGATCGCTTGCCCCACGATGCAGAATCGGCTAGCGCGACGAAGTTCTCGCATCCAACGATCGTCGACAATCCCTACTTCGGCGTTACCGGCGTGGACTACCGTCTCTATCTCGGCAAGGAGGAAGGAGCGCCGCTACGGATCGAGGTCGCTCCCACCGGCAAGAACAAGATCTTGAAGTGGAAGGGTGGGGAAACCCCCGCGGCCATCTCCCAGTTCACAGCTACCTCAGACCGTTCCCTGCTCGAGATCGCGGTCGACTGGTTCGCCCAGGACGACGCCGGAAACGTATGGTACTTCGGCGAGGACGTGTGGAACTACGAGAAGGGCCGTGTTGCGAACACCGACGGGAGCTGGACCGCCGGCGTCGACGGGCCTCCCGGAATGATCATGCCGGGCAAGCCCAGCATCGGGCGGAGGTTCAACCCCGAGAACATTCCCGGCAACGTGTTCGAGACCGTCGACATCAAGAGGATGGACGCCTCCTATGAGCTCACCACCGGAAAACGCCTCGATGGGGTGGTCGAGCTGCACGAAACTCTCAGCGATGGCATGGAGGAGTTCAAGCTTTACGCCCGCGGTTACGGGAACGTTTACGTCGAAGTCCCCGGGGCCCGGGAAGTGGTCGATATCGTCTACGCCCTTCCCAACGACGCCATCGACGCCACTCGTCCTGGAGAGCTGAACGCCGCTTTGAAGGAGTTGCGAGCCATCGGCCTTCGCGGTTCAGGAGATATGAGTGTGGTTCGTAACTCCCTTGCGAAGCTTGCCGGACGTGGCGATCCGATTCCTTCTGTTCTGATGAAGCTCGGCCGCGCTCAACTTGACGCGCTCAGTCGGACCGTCACTCGCTCCAAGGAAGCAAAGTCGCGGATGTCTGCTCTGGATCTGGAACAGACCATGCTCGACGTCGCTCGCCTCTACCGGGGGCGTAGTTCAGTTGAGCTCGAGGTGATCGACTTCTACGCTCGCCGCATGTTGGTCGCCGCTCAGTCGGGCGACCGATCGGCTGCCGGTACCGCTGCGGCGCTAGCGCACGGTGTTGCTTTGCGCAATGTGACGACAATCCAGGACAAGGTAATGAAGGCGACCGCGGCCGCCGACTCGGCGGCCGACGGCAGCATTGCTGCCATGGCCAGAGCCGCAACCGAGCTACGGGCCGTGCTCTAGATCGGACTTTTCGCCGTAACTCGCGCTCAGCGCGAGTTACGGCGTAGTCGCGATGTTCGTCCGCAGTGGTCGGATGGAACCAGGATCGCCTACGTCGCAGGCAACCTAATTCCGATTGGGGAGTCGACCGACAAGCCATAAGGCTCACTGCCATGACGTTGACTGCGTGCTAGCGGTCTGGGTTGGGGCGGAAGCGATCACTCGCCAGCACAAGTTCGCGTGCAAAGCGCCGACCGTTGGGGCCGTGCCCGGCATCATCAACGATGACGAGTTCGGATCGTGGCCACGCGCGGTGGAGCTCCCAGGCGTTCCCGAGCGGCGCCTGAAGGTCAAAGCGTCCGTGCACCATGATCGCGGGGATGTCGTTCAGTACTCCCGCACCTGCCAGCAGATCCTGGCCCTCTAGCCAGGCGTTGTTGCAGACGTAATGGGTCACGATGCGCGCATAGGCAAGCGCGAATCTCGTGTCGGTGAACCTGTGGGCTAGTTGAGCCCTCGGGGGCCACTCCGATGTAGCAGACTCCCATATGCACCATGCATGGGCGGCTTGACCGCGAACCCTGGAATCGGGATCGCTCAGTAGCCGACGGCATGTGTCAACGATATCGGCATCCCGGTATGTGACCTCAAAGGCGTCTTGGAGAGCTTCCCATTGCTGAGGAAGGAAGACGCTCACCCCGCCGCGAAACAACCAGTCGAATTCCGAGCGTCGCCCGGTGGTAACGCCCCACAGGATCATCTCGCTGACTTGAGTCGGATGGCTCTCGGCGTAGGCGAGCGCCAGTGTGCTTCCCCACGACCCTCCCCAGACGAGCCACCTCTCGATATCCAGATGTCGGCGGAGCAACTCGATGTCTGCTATCAGATTGGATGTGTTGTTGTTTGTCAGTCGGGTATCGGGGTCGCTCGCATGCGGCTTGCTCCGCCCACAGCCGCGCTGGTCAAACAGCACGAGACGATATGCATTCGGATCAAAGAGTCGTCGGTGCCATGGCACACATCCGGAACCCGGGCCCCCGTGCAGGACGACGGCCGGCTTGCCACAAGGATTACCGCACGACTCCCAATAGATCAGATCTCCGCCATCCACCTCCAACATCCCGTGCTCGTGCGGATCGATCTCGGGATAGAGATCTGTAACCGAAGATTCCTTTTCTCTCATTCTTGGTCGACGAGGCTTCCGGAATCTCATGCGTGAGTGCGTTGAGCCGAGAGGCGCACCTTGCCGGAAAGCTCCTGGGCGCGAGCGGCATCTAGCCGTCCCGCTCCCGGAAGCTCGGCGTTCGCGGCCGCGGCGCCGAGAGCCCGCGCCAGCGCCTCAGACCACTCTCGGGCTCGATTCAGCGCAAGGGCGAGCCCGCCCAAGAAGGCATCACCGGAGCCAACTGGATAGCTGCCCTTGGTGTCGATCGAGCCGACCCATTCGGAGCCGTCCGGCGCGGCGGCCACTATGCCCCGGTCGCCCAGGGTGATGATGGCGGTGTGCCCGTCTCCTCCCGCTCGAGCGCGCGTCTCCAAGGCTGCCTCGCAAGAGCCGACCTTGGCCGGCGGTACATCCAACAGGTGGGCCGCTTCGGCCGCATTGATCTTGACCACATCGGGTTTCGCCTCAAGAGCCTGGTCGAGATAGTCGCCGGCTGCGTCGAGCACCACCGGCATGCCGATGTCGTGAGCCAGCTCCACGATCCGCTTATATCCATCAATCGGTGCGCCGGGTGGCAATGAGCCCGAGATCGTGAGGAGGTCGGCGTCTGCAAGTTCGTCCGCCAGGATCGCCATCAGCTCGGGCCACAGGAACTCAGCAATCTCTGTCCCACGTTCGTAAAACTCGGTCATCTCGCCGCTTCTGCGATCGGCTACCGAAAGCGAGGAGCGCGACTCTCCATCGGTCCAGAGAGCGCGATAGGCAACGTGCTCTGATTCGAGCTCTTGGGCGATCCACCTTCCGGCGTGGCCGCCGAGGATCGCAACTGCTCGTACATCTGCGCCCAGAGTTGCCGCCGCTCTCGCCGCGTTCAGCCCCTTGCCCCCCGCGACCTGCACGAACTTGGTCGGCCTATGTGTCTCGCCTCTCACGACCCGATCGACCTCGAAGAGACGATCTATCGAGGGATTGGCGGCGAGGCAAACGATCATCTTGATGGCGCAGTCAGCTACGTTCTTCGCAACCGCTGGGAAGAAGCGGTCCTCACTTGTCGCTCCAGGTCGGGCAGCTTGCTCACAAGCTCCCGCAGTCTCTCAGGCGGGAACACGATCAATCGCGCCGCCGACTGCGCCACGACGGTCGCGAGGCGAGGATAGCCGTAACCAGCCCCCCAATCCATGGCGGCAAGCTCGCCGAAGAAGTCGCCCGGCTCGAGCTCTCTAACCAACTCCTCGTCTATCTGAACCTGAAGCGTGCCTTCGACGACGACATAGAAGTCGCGGCCGTAATCCCAGCGTCGGAGCACCACCTCACCCGGATCAATGCTTGTTTCCCTCGCTCCCACGAGCGCAGCAGAAAGCTCCGCATCAGAAAGTGACTGAAAGAGGGGAACCTGGCGTGCGGTGGCCGTCTCCACTCCCGATTCCGCCGCGCTGGTGCGCATGATGCTCGGATGCCGGTCGAACCACGCTGCTGGTCTCGGAGTAGCCAAAGAGTCCTTTGGGGTGGCTTGCTCCAGCCACTCGAGTACCGCGGAAACCTCCGTCTCGGTGCTGGTGTAGTTGAGGATGCACATTCGCAGGGCGTAGCGGCCCCGTAGTCTCGTCGAGGAGATCATCCCGGTGCCGCTTGCGAGCAGGCCCTCGGCGAGCGAGGCATTCATTCGTTCATTGGCGACTTCATCCACTCCTGGGAAGCAGCGTCGGAAGCAGACCACGCCGAGGGAGGCCGGCGCCATGAGTTCAAGCGTCTTGCTCTCCTCAATGCGGCGTTGGCAAGCGTGGGCGAGTTGCATGGATGTTTCGACAGCTTGCCTGAAGGCAACGACTCCGAAGTACTTTAGCGAGATCCACACTTTTAGGGCGCGCCATCCGTGTGTCAACTGCACTCCCAGGTCGCAGAAATTGACTTCGTCTTGTGTGGCTTCGCTGTCCTGGAGATAATCGGGAACGATCTCAAAAGCTCGGCGCAGGTGTAGCCCCTCTCGCACCAGGAGACAACCGCATTCGAATGGCTGATAGAGCCACTTGTGAGGATCAAGCGTCACGGAGTCCGCTAGGTCGATGCCAGACATCACCTCACGACCTCTTGCTGTGATTGTGGCTAAACCGCCGTAGGCCGCGTCGACGTGAAACCAGACGCCTCTCTCGCGACAGACTTGAGCGATCTGCGGGAGCGGATCGACGGCGCCGGTGTTGGTTGAGCCTCCGCTTGCGGCCACTAACAGGGGCCGGCGGCCTGCCCGGACATCTGAGTCCATGGCTTCTCTAAGCGCATCCGGGCGCAGCCGAAAGCCGTTGTCTGTGGGCAGGACTCGTACCTGGTCGGGGTGAAAGCCCAGGATTCGTGCGGCTCGGGCCATGGATGAGTGGGCTTGGTCGGAAACATAGACGACGGCTTTATCGGTCATGACTCCCAGCAGCGCCTCTCGGGCGCAGGCTAAGGCCGTCATGTTCGCTGCCGAGCCGCCGCTGACGAGCACTCCGGAGGAAGAAGGCGGGTAGCCGATCCACTTCTTGAACCACTCCAGCACGACAAGCTCTATCTGGCTGGGGCCGGGCGCCTCCAGCCACGAGGTTGCGTGAACGTTGAGGGCGCTTGCTATGAGATCGGCGAGGGCGCCGGGCCAGGTGCTGGAACCGGGAATGAAGGCAAAAAAGTTGGGGTGGTCAGAGGGGAGGAACGCAGGGAGGACG
>JBPCPZ010000098.1:0-16058 GCA_050998655.1 Actinomycetota bacterium | reverse complement strand
GTTCATGACCCTCGAGTCGGGGCTCGGTCTGTCTCCCTGGGACGTGCTCAACGACGGCCTCAGGCGAAGGACTCCCCTGTCGTTTGGCGCTGCTGTGATCCTGGTGGGTGTCGTTCTGGTCGTGGTGACGACGGCGGCGGGGATGCGACCGGGGCCGGGCACGATAACAAACATGCTCCTGATCGGTGCCTTCATTGAAGTCCTGCTGGCGCTGGGCATCACCTCCGGGGCCTCTACCTGGCCCTACTGGGCCAAGGTGGTCTTGAGCATCGCCGGAATCGTCCTGGTCGGGCTCGGCACCGCCCTCTACATCGGCGCGGGATTGGGAGCCGGGCCGCGCGACGGGCTCATGGTGCTCGTTGCTACGCGCGCCCGGGTGCGGGTGGGCGTCGCGCGAGCGTTGGTCGAGGGGACCGCCTTCCTTGGCGGTGCCTTGCTGGGCGGAAGCGTGGGGCTGGGGACGGTGCTGTTCGCCCTGGGCATCGGGCCCGCCGTCGACATCTGGTTCCGGGTCTTTCGCATGGACTCATCCGGGCGCCGGACCGCCTCGGCACAGTGACTCTCAGGGCTTTTTTGCGTCTTGCTCGACCAGCTGCCACGTCTTGCGGGCTGCGATAAGGACCGGGTCCCACACCGGCGAGAACGGGGGGGCGTAGGAGAGGTCGAGGTTCAAGAGCTCGTCGACCGACATCTCGTTCCAGATCGCGGTGGCGAGAACGTCGATGCGCTTGGCCGCGCCCTCCTTGCCCACGATCTGAGCGCCGAGAAGCCGCCCGGAGGTGCGTTCGGCGAGGAGTTTGGTCTTGATCGGTTGCGTCTCCGGGTAATAGCCGGCGCGCGTGGTCGAATCCACGGTTGCGCTGATGAAGGAGAACCCGGCGGCCCCTGCTTCATCTTCGTTGAGGCCGGTACGCCCGACCTCGGTGTCGCAGAGCTTGGACACGGCGGTGCCGATCACTCCGGGAAAGCTCGCATAACCGCCCCCGAGGTTGATCCCCGCCACCCGACCCTCCTTGTTGGCATGTGTCCCGAGCGCGATCGAGACGGCTCTGCGGGAGACGCGGTGAAACTTCTCGGTGCAGTCGCCCGCCGCCCACACTCCTTCTGCACCGGTGCGCATACGCCGGTCGACGGCGATCGCGCCCGAGGGGCCAATCGGGATGTCGGCGGCCTCGGCGAGAGCGATGTTGGGGGCTACACCGAGCCCCAGCACCACGATGTCCGCGGGAATCGTTCGCCTGCTTGTGACCACGCCCGAGACCCAGCCATCTTCGACCTCGAACGCCTCGACCGGCTCCGAGCCGTGGAAGGCGATACCCATGCCCTGCATGGCGTCGGCAATCAGAACGGCGATGTCGTCGTCGAGGCTCGGCATCGGATGGGCGGCCGCCTCCACGACCGCGACGTCGAGGCCCCGCATTTTGAAGGCCTCGGCCATCTCGAGACCGATGTAGCCGCCGCCGATGACTGCGGCCCGGCGGGGCCGGCGCTCACGCATCGTCTCGAAGATGGCCCGGCCGTCGTCCAGGACCTGCACGCCGAAGATGCCCTCGGCGTCTGCGTGGGGAAGGGGCGGGCGCCTGGGAGTCGCGCCGGTGGCGACGAGGAGCCGGTCGAAGCCCTCCCACGCCTCGGTGCCCTCGTCCACATCTGTGATCTTCACGGCCCCCTTATCGAGATCGATCTCGGTGACCTTGTGGCGGATGCGGGCGTCGATGTCCTGCTTGGTTGCGAACTGCTCGGCCGTGCGTACGACGAGTTGGTCGAGCTCCTTCACCACGCCTCCTACGAAGTAGGGGATGCCGCAGGCGGAATAGGAGAGATAGTTGCTCTGATCGAAGGCGACTATCTCGAGATCTTGGGGGCCGCGCAGGCGGCGGGCCTGGGAGGCCGCGCTCATGCCGGCTGCATCGCCGCCGATGACCACGAGCCGCTCCGTCATCGCTGAATCGTATGACCCTCGGGCGGGGTCCTCACGTAGCCAATCGCGCTCTGAGCGCCTGGGAGCCCGAAATCCGTACTCAGCGGCGCGTTGAGCGCGTTCGCGTTACCGTCCCCTATCCGGGCCGGACCTCGACGCCGGCGCTCTATATCCTGACCGGATGATTAAAGACACAGGCCAGCTTCGATTCGGCGAGTACATGCTCGGGCTCGAGGGCCTCGCCCTGCTCCGGATGGGAGTGTCCGGAGACGTGAGCGCAGCGCCGGAACGGGTTGAGGAGATGCTTGATCTCGCAGCCCGCCTCGACGAGGAGACGCTGGCGGCGTCACGCTATCTGCCCGCCTCCGGCGTCCAACCGGGCTACGACGTTTGGGCCAATACCTACGATGACCGCGACAACCCCTTGATCCGTACCGAGGAACCGGCGCTCGTGACGCTGTTGGACGACCTCCCCGAGGGACCGGTTCTGGATGCGGCTTGCGGTACCGGACGTCTGGTCTCCCTGCTCATCTCGCGCCACCGTGTGATCGGGGTCGACAACTCCCCGGAGATGATCGGCCGGGCCCGAGAGAAGTTTCCTCACGCAGAGTTCCTGGACGGAGACCTCGGCGCGCTGCCGGTGGAGACCGCTTCGGTCGCCTCTGCCGTGTGCGCGCTTGCACTCTCGCACCTGCCGACGCTGGGGCCTGCGGTTGAGGAACTGGCGCGCGCAGTGGCTACGGGGGGCCGAGTGGTGATCTCCAACGTGCATCCGATAGTGACCGGGGTTCTGGGATGGCGGGCGTGGTTCGCTTATCCCGACGGATCGCGCTCCTTCATCCCCGAGTACGTTCACTCCCATGCCAACTACATCGAAGCGTTCGCCGCGGCCGGACTCGAGGTTCTTTCCTGTTTGGAACCGCCCATCCCACCAGAGCTGGCCCGAGCTATGGGCGGGGGAATAGCCGACGACGCGGCCGAGATCGCGGTCGCGGGTCTGCCGGGCGCGCTGATCTGGGAGCTCGGTAGGCCCTGATAACGCGGGACTCCGGGACGGCCGCGCGGATCAAGGGACCGCCCGGCTGTGCTTGACTTACTCAAGTCCCGGCCATACTGTACGCGAGCGACCGGCAAGACAGGTCGGTCTAGTAGGGGGAGTGTTGCAACCTTGAAAACCTTTCCGTTCACCTCGGAGTCTGTCACCGAGGGTCATCCTGACAAGGTCGCCGACCAGATCTCCGACGTCGTTCTCGACGCCGTCCTTGCCGACGATCCAATGGGCAGAGTCGCGTGCGAGACGCTCGTAACCACCGGTCTGGTCGTAGTCGCCGGGGAGATCACCACGACGACATCGGTCGACATTCCGAAACTGGTTCGCACGACCATTCGTAACATTGGCTATGACCGCGCCAAGTACGGATTCGACGCGGATACTTGCGGTGTGATTGTCGCCCTCGACAAACAGTCCGAGGACATCGCGCAGGGCGTCGACACATCCTACGAATCACAGTTCGACGGGGCGAGTACCGATCTCTTCGATCACGTTGGAGCCGGCGACCAGGGCATGATGTTCGGCTACGCATGCCGCGAAAACGAAGAGCTCATGCCGTTACCGATCATGCTTGCACACAAGATCACAAAGCGACTTGCGCAGGTGCGCAAGGAAGGCATCCTCCCGTACCTTCGGCCTGACGGCAAGGCTCAGGTGACGGTTCGATACGAGTACGACTCCGAAGGGCACGAGCGCCCCGTTGAGGTAGCGCGAATACTGGTTTCCACTCAACATGCCGACGGACTCGACGCTCAGACCCGTATCAAGCCCGACATCATTGACCATGTTCTCCGGCCCATCCTTCCGAGCGAGCTCTACGACGAGCGCCGCTTTGGCGAGCGCGATTTCGTGCTTGTCAACCCGACCGGCAAGTTCGTCACCGGTGGACCCATGGGGGACACGGGCCTGACGGGCAGAAAAATAGTCGTCGATACCTATGGAGGTGCAGCTCGACACGGCGGAGGGGCGTTCTCCGGGAAGGACCCCACCAAAGTCGACCGGTCCGCGGCATATGCAGCGCGCTACGTCGCCAAGAACGTGGTCGCTGCAGACCTTGCCGAGCGCTGCGAGCTTCAAGTTGCATACGCGATCGGCGTGGCCCGGCCCATCTCGGTCAAAGTGGACTGCTTCGGGACCGAGCACATACCGCTGGAGCGCATTGAAGACCTGGTCGCTGAGAATTTCGATCTTCGCCCGGCCGCGATTCTGGAAGACTTGCGGCTGCGCCGCCCCATCTACGCGAAGACCGCCGCATACGGCCACTTTGGAAGGACAGACCACGACTTCACCTGGGAAAGCACCGACAGGGCAGAGCTCCTGCGAGCCGGCGCCGGCCTCGTTACTCTCCAGGCAGAGCCCGTCTAGGCCGGGAAGGTAAGGCATGACGGTCACCGTGGTTGGCTCCGTTGCGTTCGACGCGCTCGAAACGCCGTTCGGAAAGCGCGATCGCATCCTCGGAGGCGCGGCCACTCATTTCTCGCTCGCGGCGAGCTTCTTCACGCAAGCTCACGTAGTGGGAATCGTCGGGGACGACTTTGGCGAAAGTGAATTCAACGTCTTCAGGGCTCGAGCGATCAACACAGACGACATAAAGCGCGTACCCGGAGGCAGCTCCTTCTTCTGGGCCGGTCGGTACGACAACGACATGTCGATTGCGCAAACGCTGGATACCCAGCTAAACGTGTTTGCCGACTTCGATCCGGAGCTCTCGATCGAAGCCCGCACCTGCTCGATTCTCTTTCTCGCAAACATCCAGCCCGAGCTGCAGCAGCGCGTCCGGGCCCAGTGCAACGACGCGAGCTTCGTGGGCCTTGACTCGATGAACTACTGGATCGAATCGGCGAGAGCCTCATTGGTCACGGCCATGCGCTCGGTCGACGCGATCATCTTCAACGATGTAGAGGTGCGGATGCTGACAGGTGAGCCGAACCTGTCGGTAGCGGCCCGTCGCATCAGGGAGCTCGGCCCACGCGTACTGTTCATCAAGCAGGGTCCCTACGGAGCCTGCATGTCCACCGCGCAGGGCTTCTTCTCAGTTCCCGCCTACCCCCTCGAAACCGTCGTCGATCCGACCGGCGCCGGGGATGCTTTCGCCGGAGGACTGTGCGGCTATCTCGATTCTCTCGAAGGCGATCGGCCAACAGAGAACCAACTTCGTTGTGCGGCCGTGTACGGCTCGGTACTGGCATCGTTCACTGTGGAAGACTTCGGAACCGAGAGATTACAACGATTGACGGATGAAGAAATAGCCGAGAGGTTTGAAGAGTTTAGGCAAATGACGGTGTTCGAGGCCCCGCCGGTTCTCGCAACGCTCAAATAACGAGGAAGGACAGTCAATGAGCTCAACGACAAACAATGACGTCAAGGATCTAGCCCTCGCCCCCTCCGGCAAACGACGGATCGCCTGGGCGGACCGGCAGATGCCGGTACTGTCGGCGATACGCAGCCGCTTCGAGAAGGAGCGGCCACTCGATGGGATTCGTGTTTCTGCTTGCCTGCATGTCACGTCGGAGACTGCCAATCTGGCCATCACCCTCAAGGCGGGCGGCGCCGACGTCGTGCTGTGTGCCTCGAACCCGTTGTCGACCCAAAACGACGTCGCCGCCTCTTTGTGCGAGGACTTTGGCATCCCCGTCTACGCCATAAAAGGAGAGAACACAGAAACCTTCTACGAGCACATCCTGGCGGCTTGCGATCACCATCCCCAACTGACGATGGACGATGGGGCGGACGTCATTTCAATACTCCACTCCTCTCGCAAGGACCAGCTCTCAGAGGTCATCGCGGGTACCGAAGAGACGACCACCGGGGTGATTCGATTGCATGCCCTCGAGGCACAAGGCGGTCTCGGTTTTCCTGTGATCGCCGTCAACGAGGCTCTGACGAAGCATCTCTTCGACAACCGCTACGGCACCGGCCAGTCGGCCATAGACGGCGTCATCAGAGCGACGAACATACTCTTTGCTGGGCTAAAGGTCGTGGTCTCCGGATACGGGTGGTGTGGCCGCGGGGTGGCGATGCGCGCCAAGGGTCAAGGAGCACACGTAATCGTGACCGAGGTGGACCCGCTTCGAGCCCTCGAGGCAGTGATGGACGGTTTCGAGCTGTTGCCCATGGACGAGGCTGCGCCGATCGGCGACATCTTCATCACCGCTACCGGCGACAAACACGTCTTGCGCCGGGAGCACTTCGAGCGCATGAAGGACGGCGCGGTCCTTGCAAACGCAGGTCACTTCAACGTCGAGATCGATATTCCCGCCCTGGAATCGCTCGCCGGCTCCCACACCGAAGCGCGGCCTTTTGTTGAGGGTTACGAGTTCCCCGACGGCCGAATCATTTACTTACTCGCCGACGGGCGGCTCATCAACCTGTCAGCGGCCGAGGGACATCCCGCGTCGGTGATGGACATGAGTTTTGCCAACCAAGCACTCTCGGCCGAGTACGCGGTGGCCAATGCCGACAAGCTCGAGAAGAAGGTCTATGCAGTTCCTGAGGAGATCGACAAAGAGATCGCTCGCCTCAAGCTCGAGACGCTCGGACATAGAATCGATACTCTGACGGACGAGCAGACTCATTACCTCGCCTCTTGGGACGAGGGCACCTAAGACAGGCCATGGCCGGCACTTCTACCGGGCTCCGTTCCTCGGCCTACGCTCGGATCGAGAAAGCGTTTGCGGAAGAGCGCGCCGTAATTCTCGACGGTGGTGTCGCGACCGAGCTAGAAAGCTTGGGCCCCGCCTCCCACAACAGAGGACGGGGCCCGGAGTTGTGGGGCACGTGGGCCCTCTATCGTGAGCCAGAGTCGGTTCAGGATGTACATCGCCGCTACGGAGACATCGGCTGTGACTTCGTGTCCACAGACACGTGTTCGATCTTGGCCGCGCCGGAAGCGGAGCTGAAGGCGGGACCAGGTCCCAGTGAACGCTTGCACTGGATGGATGTCGGAAGACTGGGGATCAGGCTCGCCCGCCGCGCCGTCAACGACTCGGGTAGGGAGGGCGACTGCGCGGTGGCGTTTGCGCTGTCCGGCGAGGCACTCTCCGCCCGGCACAACGAAACGATGACCTTGCTCACACGAGTCTTCGACGAGGAACCCCCCGATCTGATCATGCTGGAAACCCTGTCGCTCATCCGAGAGGACGTTTACGCCTCGATCGAGCTCCTCTTGGAGACCGGGCTCCCTCTGTGGGTCAGTTTTCGCCGCTGCCGCCATGGCGTTTGCGGTGTTTACGGACAGCACTGGGGCCCACCCGAGGGCGATCTCTTCGGCCGGACCGCTCACCGTTTCGAGCAGATGGGAGTTGGAGCGCTGCTGATCAACTGCCTGCCGGTTTCGCACGTCCCGGGCATCCTGCCCTGGTTACGCGATTTCACCGATCTACCGCTGGGTGTCTACCCCAACCTCGGCTATCTGGCCGGCAGCAAGTGGCGCTTCGACGACAACATCCGACCAGAACGCTATGCAGAGCTTGCGCTCGAGTGGCGAGGGGAAGGTGCCCAGATCATCGGGGGCTGCTGCGGCACGACGCCGGACCATATCGCGGTCGCGGCCGCAGCTTTGGAGGGGACCCGGCCCGGGCGAGCCCGTCCCGATCACCCCCGCGATTTCGAGCGGGACTCGGAGTTGCTGAAGACACCGCACTCCGAACCATGGCTCGATCAGTATGGTCGAACGCTGTTTCCACTTCCCTTTCCCGAGCTAACAGTCGATCCCGGAGTTTTCGTCCCCACGCAGGGAAGCTTTCTCTGCTGGAAACATCTGTTCACCAACAAGATCGGTGACGGCCTGCGGTGTCTCGATGTTGGATGCGGTTGCGGCATCCTCTCTGTGCAGCTCGCTCTCAACGGTGCGCAGTTTGTTCATGCGATAGACATCGACCCCGATGCAATTGCGAACACGCTCGGCAACGCCTTTCGAAACGGTGCTGCAGAACAGATCACGGCCGAGACCGTAGACCTGTTTCAATGGGATCCAACCGAGTCCTACGACGTAGTCGTTGCCAGCTTGCATCAAATGCCTGTGGACCCGTTCGAGGAACCCAGCGGACACCGGCCTCTCGACTACTGGGGGCGGAGCCTCCTGGATCACTTCCTGGGGCTGCTGTCATGGATTCTCGCGCCTCAGGGGCGTGCCTACGTCATGCAGCTGTCAATCATCGGCCAGGGCAGGACCGCGGAGATACTCACGACCAATGGGCTGCGGGTGGAGGTCGTCGACTTCAGCTTCTTTCCCTTCAGCGACTTGTTCAAGAGCAACTTTGAGCAGATAGCGAGGGTCGAGGAACGCTCTGATGCGTATCATCTGCGCTTCAAGGAAGAGGACGTGATGGTCGCCTATCTACTAGAGGTCTCCCGTAACGAGCTCTCGGCGGAGGGATCGACCGGCGGACGCCCCTCGTAACGTGTGCCGCAGCGGGATCAAGAGTGCTATGGGCCTACGGTTTGTCTTGAGCGCGACCGCGCACGGTCGGGGACGCGACGGTAAGGCCCTCGGCGGCCAGCAGCTGACGACCGATGTCCTGAGCGACCCGAGCAGCCCCTCGATCTCCCTCGCCCGCTGCAACGATCGAACCCTTCATGAGGATGTGCCAGCGGCGAGAAAACCCGTCTGGGTCCCCCACTCCGGCCTCAGCAGCCAACTCCTTGAGGAACGCACGAATGTTGGAGAGATGCCTCGCCGCCGCCCGGTGTAGTGGGTGTTGGCGATCATCGATCTCGAGAAGAAGGTTGATGAAGGAGCACCCTTCGAAGTCGTCCCGCTGAAACCACTCGTCGAAGAGATCAAAGATGGCCATCAGGCGACCCTCGGGAGTCGCAGCTCGCTGTGAGGCCCCCGCTTGCACCCACCCCTGTGTCCACTTCTGCTCGCGCCGCTCCATGAACGCCAGCACAAGCTCGTCCTTGGAAGGGAAGTAGCGATAGAGAGTCATCTTGGCGACGCCGGCGTGGGCGACTATGGCGTCGACCCCCACCGCACGGACCCCATGCCGAGAAAAGAGCTCATACGAACTGTCTTGAATCCGCTCCAGAGGATTACGGGACTTGGTGAGAGGGGGGCACATACTTTCGCGAGTCTACCAACCCAGGCATACCTCTTGCAACCTCGACCGCTCGCGCCAACCGGCGGGGCCAATGAATCGCTATCGCCGTCGACGTTCCTCGTCTGGGGTGTAGCGTGAGGGAATCGAACAGGCCCGTCGCCACCGGCGGCGAGCTTGTTCGGGCCCTCCCTTGGACCTTGTCCGCCTGGCCTGGAGTGCGAAAAGGTAGGCTGGCAAGCAAGCGATCAGGCAGCAGATTAGCCCCGGAGGGTTCGGAATCATCGCATCGAAGGAGCGGTATTCGAGCAGCAATATCTGCTTGTGAAGGCTTGACAGTCCGAATAGCAAGCGACCGCAACCCGGAGGAGGCGATGATGAAGTTCCTGATACTGGGCGGGACGAGCTTCGTCGGGCGTCACCTCGTGGATGCGGCGCGGGAACGCGGGCACGAGGTCACGGTGTTCAATCGCGGCCGCACAAATCCCGGCCTCTGGTTCGACGTTGAGGAACTGCGTGGGGACCGGGACGGGGATCTCGCTGCGCTCAAGGGGCACCAATGGGATGCGGTCGTCGACACTTCGGGCTACGTTCCTCGAATCGTACGTGCTTCGGCCGAGTTGCTTCGGGACGCCGTGCAGCACTACACCTTCATCTCATCCGTTTCCGTCTATGCGGATTTTCGCTGCGGCCCGGACGAAACCGGAGCCGTCGAGCAATTGGCGGATGCCGGCAGCGAGGACGTGCAGCAGCACTACGGCGCACTGAAGGCGGATTGTGAACACACTGTTGAAGAGGTCTTTCCCGACTCCGCCTTGATCGTCCGGCCTGGGTTGATCGTGGGACCATGGGATCCGACCGGCCGTTCCACCTACTGGCCCTCGCGCATTGCACGCGGAGGCGATGTGCTTGTCCCCGAACCGCGCAGTCTTCGCCTGCAGTTCATCGACGCGCGCGACCTCGCCGACTGGGTCGTGCGCATGGCCGAGCAGCGAGCGATGGGGCGCTACAACGCGACGGGCCCGGTTACCCGTCCAACTCTCGAGGACCTGCTAGAGATGTGCCGCCGAGTGGCAAATGCTGAGGCGCGTCTCCAATGGGTGGCCACCGAGTTCTTGACCGAGCGAGACGTCGAACAGTGGCAGGAACTGCCTCTTTGGATCGTCGGCTCCGAGCATGAGGGATTCATGGATGTTGACATCTCGAAGGCGGTGAAGGCACAACTTACGTTTCGCCCTCTCGAAGAGACGGTGCGCGATACCCTCGCCTGGAGCCGGGCACATCCCGAATGGCCGGACCCTGAAAAACAGGACCTCGCACGCCCAGTTGCAGGATTGTCGCCAGAGCGGGAGGCCGCGCTACTAATGGAGTGGAATGAGAGGGCTCGCTAGCTCAAGTAATCAGCGGATCGACGCCCGGCACAAGAACGGAATGAGCCTCAGGTAATCAATTGCGCGCTGCGCGCTCCGGAGTACGGATTTGGGACTCAGGCGCGCTTCGAGCGCGTTTGAGTACCCGCCGGAGCTGGGGCGGGGTCGGGCTTTCATCAGTCACTAGAAGATGGCACTCCGGCTCGGTCTCGGCGACGCTACCTAGCCGTCTCCTCACAGTCGGCGAAGGACTCACCGGCGACACAGCTGTCGTGTCCGGTCCCACCCCAGAGATGGTCCTTTCCCCGGCCCCCGTCCAGGTGGTCGTCGTTGGAATCGCCGTTCAACACGTCATCGCCCGCTTGTCCGAAAATGCGATCGTTGTTGCCGATCCCGTCGAGGTGGTCGCCTCCCGGCCCCCCACGGATGACGTCCCTACCAGGACCCCCGTCGAGCCCCAGGCTGTGCGGATCATTCGCAGGTCCCCTGTCGCCGGCCTTGCCGCCCGACAACACATCGAAGCCTCGTGCTCCGGAGAGGTAATCATTGGCCGGGCCGCCGGAGAGCCGGTCCGCTCCGGTGCTGCCTTTGAGGCGATCCCGCCCGGAGCCCCCGCAAACCCGGTCGTTGCCGGCCAAAGCCAGCACCGTGTCGTTCCCGCCTTGTGCCGCGATCACGTCGGGTTGGGATGTGCCCCGGAGCCGGTCGTCCCCAGCCGTCCCGGTAACCGTAGCTCGCTTGCCGAGACAAATCGAGGCTGCCGTGCGCGACTCCCGCGGACCACCTCCCGGCATCGGCGATTGAATGCCACCACAAGACGACATCGTGACGGCCGCAACCAACAACGTGACCAATGGCGCCCGCGTGCGAACACCGCTGTGAGTGTCCAGTGCCGGCAGGCGCACGACAACATTGGTCATCTGTTCACTCAACCTGTTGACACGGCTCCAGCGCCTGGCCCGCACCCCTAGCGACGGATCTCAAAGTGTCAGGCCTGTAGTCCTCTTGACTCGCTCCTCCAGCTGCGCCCGCTCGTAGAATCCGAGCGCGAGTGAGACGTCGTTGGTCAACGCGGCGCTCCCGTCGTCACCGAAGCTGAATCGATATTCCACGCAGCCTCCATCGAAGACATAATAGCGAGATCCGGAATAGCTGGGAGGAAGCGAGACGATCTTCTCCCAACGCCGGGCACCTGGCTCGTCCGAGAGAATCTCGTCTGCGCCAGACGTGTTGCAGCTCGTTCTCAAGGTGGCTCTCACGGCGTTCAACCCCGCCCTGTCGGAATTCAGTGAGAGAACGGAGGAGCCGTTTCTTACATAGAGGGACCCGAAGCTCCATCCCAACGGCAATGCGTTGAGGCAAGGAACCAGCGATGCGCTTGGAACCGACTGCGCTTCGCAGTATCAGGGCATCTCCCTGAAAACGCCCGCATTCAGGGGGTCGGCCTACTCGAGAAAAAGCTTGTTCAGTTGCACTCGGCAGCAGTCCAGCGCCGGGTAGGTTGCCGAATACCACCGACAAGGCGAGAATGCATGCGAGCAAGACACTCCCGGTCAAGCCCACTCTGCGAACGCTCCAGCGTTGGATCCTGATCGGAGGTCGGGAAGGCGCGAGCTCTCGAAATCGCTTGAGCAGATCGTGCTCTGCCTTCTTGATCAGGTTGCGTGACTGCGACGGCATCGTGACGCCGCGAGTGGCGGCAAAGGCTTCTGCGATCTCATCGGGAGAGAAGTGGTGCACCGCCTTTGCATAGACTCGATCGGGATCCGTGCCGATGGCCAGTACCAGCATCATGTTGGCGAGGTCCACGGCTTCACGCCAGGGCGACGGTCTGATCTCGCCGAAGGCCACATCAATGAGATGCACTTCGCCCTTTCGGATGAGGATGTTGGATGGCTTGATGTCGCGGTGAGCAAGCCCGGCTTCCCACAACTTGCGCATTAATCTCAGGGCGCCGTCGATGACGGCATCGTCGATCTCCGCATCGAGTGACTCTTTGGCGCCGTCGACGAAGGACGTCACCAACAGGTACTCGCGCTCGGGAGTGATCTCGACGAATCCGTAAGGCTGGGGAACATGCACGCCGGCATCGCGCATGACTCGCATCATGTAGTCCTCATACTGAACCAAGCGGCGAACCGTTGAGAATGCGGCCTCGTCCTCGAGGCGACCATATAGGAGAGTCCTGCCGAGCTTGTACCACCGGTCGGCCCGAAGATGGTTCTGCGCATAGAGCTTGGCAAAGAGGTAGAAGTCGGGCTCCCCCGCGACGCGCAGCCGGAGAGGGGTAGATCCTCCCGAGCCGGCGAGCCCGAACGGCTTCATCTCCAGAACCGAGATCCCCAGTTGCTGTTCGAGGGCCAGCCGTATCGCCTGCCCCCGCTCACCGCTGGACTGCGCCAGACCCTTTGGCCGGAAACCGGGTCGAAATTCTCTCAGTCATCGACCCTCCTTCACCCTCCGTAGGCCTCCATTCTCCGTCGTCTCTTCGCTTCTTGCATCCCGCGTTTGCGCGCTTCGATGATCGCAGTGTGTCGGCCGTCGTGTCGCTCTGCCGGTGTGACGTAGTTGATGCCCTGGTGCAGCCTCTCGTCGTTGTAATGATCGATGAAGCGGTCTATCAACGATGCGACCTCCCACGGCGCCATGTCGCCGGTATTGGCTTCGTAGAGCCGTTCGCACTTTAGGGTCGCGATCCACGACTCGCAGGCGGCGTTGTCGGTAGGGGTCTTGGGGCGCGAAAAGCTCTGCACGATCCCGAGGTCGAAGAAGAACTGCTGCGTCGACTTCGCGGTCATCTGGGTGCCGCGATCAGAGGCCGCCATCGGCAGCTTGGGGGCGTCCTCGGCGAGGAGGCCTTCCTTGGCTAGTGCCTTGTCCCATGCATCGTGGACCGCAGAGCTGGTCTCTTCTGGACCGAAGTAGCGGCCGGTGATCTTTCGTGAGCACGCATCCAGCACCGGGACGAGGTGGTAGTCGCCGGCTTTGGTGGGGAAGGTGAGGAAGTCGTAGCGCCACGTCTTGTTCGGCTGGCTCTCGTCGGTCACCGGACGAGGCCGGCAGGGCCGGCTGCGGCGGTGATAGACCGGCACCAGGCTCTCGGCTCGCAGCACCCTGAGCGTCGTCGAGGGCGAGCAGAAGACCCTGTTCTGGCGGGACAGGGTGTGCGTCAGCTTGCGATGGCGGAGTTGAGCGAGGCGTTTGCTGCGTGCGGCCTTCACGATCTCGGCGCGCTCATCCCTGGTGATCGCGTGCGGGCACACCTTGGCGATCGGCGGGACGTCGGCGAGGTCGGCTTCGGTCAGGGCCTGAGGATCCCGGCCTCCGATCCAGCGACGGACCCTGCGGGCGTCGATCATCAAGACCTCGCAGCTCTTGGTGATCGGCATCCCCTTCGACTTGGCGTCGACGACGGCCCTAACGATGAAGCGTTTGACCTCCGCGGGAAGTCGCGACCCACGGATGGGCCCGGTCAAACGCCGTCTGTTTTTCCCCGCAACAAGGTGTTCTCGATGGCGAGCTCTCTGAGCGCCTTGTTTGTTCGTTGCAGCTCGGACTCGAGCTCCACCATGGTCGGATCCCGCTTGGGTCTGCCGGGGCCCTTCTTGAAGGAGTCGAAGGCGCCGTCCTTGGCGCGCTCTCTGATCACGCGCAGCTGGTGCGGGGCGATCCCCCAGCGCCGGCAGACCTCCGCGTCGGTGGTGTTCTTTCGCGACGCCTCCAGGAAGATCTGCCACTTCTGGTCCGGCGTGAGCTTCTTCTTGCGGTGCTCTCGGTCGGCTCCCAACCATCCTCCTCTTCGGGTTTCTAACCCATCTCGAGAAGGGTGTCAGCAAGGCATTCGATATGAGTGGATTTCCCGGCTCAGTTCCGGATGGAAGGTCTGGCGCAACCCGCTTTGCGGGACGCTTCAGGGCCGAGCTCGTGGCTTCCCACCATGGCTCTGGCTGGCGGGGTACTGATGGCGGGGGTCCTCTTAGTTGAGATCGGGTTGGGCTTCGCCTCAAGCGAGTTGAGCTCGTACGGAGAAGAGACACAGGTGGTCAAATTCTTCGTTCTCTGGGGCTGGAACTCGGCGAACCTATTTGCCGCGCCGTTTGCCATAGCCCTTGTCAGCACCCCACTCGTGGCGTTGTCGGCTAAGGCATTTCCACAGTGGTACCGCTGGGCGAGCGCTGCGCTGTTGGTACTTCTGTTGTTGACCTCAGGGGTGCTGCGCGCCCCAGGGCTCGCGATCGTGCCAGGGATGTTGTGGATGTTCCTAAGCTCGTTTGTGCTGGCCCTTAGACCGAACCGAGGATTGACACAGACGGCATAGCAAACCCGCTCGACCTCCGGCCTTCGGCATCTGTGAGCAGATGCTTGCCATAGGCGACTCCCCGGTTAGGTGGCGAGGCAGGCCGCGGGTGGCGAGGCAGGCCGCGGGGAGCGCGGCTCTTCAGGCTGCAGACCCTAGCCCCACCGGCGATCATGCTATGGGTGGCCCATGAGCGCAAGTGGGATTGTCGGTGCGCCCCGACAATCTCGGTCTAGTAGTCCTCTGAGAGGCGCTCCAAGCTCGCCCGAGCCCGTTCCCCCACGGCGCTGCTGGCGTAGCGGTTCAGCATCTGCATGGTCTTCCAGCCGCCGAGATACATCTGCTCGTCTGCCGCCATCCCCTTGGCCTTGAGGTCGTGTGCCCAGCTGTGCCGGAGCTGGTGGGCGTGGATAGGGGGCTCGATCCCGGCCGCCCTTGACCTTCGGCGCAGCATGATCCCCACCCCCGACTTGCTGAACTGGCCTCGGGGGCCGAGCCACAGCCACGGAAGCGCGGAGTACTGGTGGCGTCGGCGCATACGCAGGTAGCGGTCGAGGCACTTAAGCGGCGCGGCGGGGACCACGACGATTCGAGTGCGGTTGCCCTTGCCCTGGACGATGAGCTGCCGGGTCTCCCGGTCAAGCGAGTCAATCCTCAACGTCACGCCCTCCTCTAGCCGCAGCCCGGTCGCCAGGAACAGGCGGATGAGGGCCTCATCCCGGCGGTCCTCGAAGCTTCCGTGGGAACAGGTCTTGAGGAGCGCCTCACGGTGATGCAGGGGGATTACCGGGATGGCCTTCTCGCCGATTTTCGGAGGGTGCATCCGGCCCATCGGGTGGGCCGCGATCTCGCCCTCCTCCAGAAGCCAGTTGAAGAGCTGCTGGAGATTGCGGTAGTGGGTGGCCGCAGTCGAGTCGGCGAATCCCTCCAGGCTCACCATGTAGGCCTCGATGTGGTCGCGGTGGATGCTGGCCGGCGCGGTGGGCATCCCGGTCTCCTCCAAGAACTTCCGAAAGCGCACCGCCCCGTCGGTATAGGCGCGCACCGTCCTCGGGGACTTTCGGGTGGCCTGGAGGGAGGTCTTCCACTCGGGGATGAGGTCGGCGAGGTCGAGGGCTTCGGCGGTGAGCAGGCGGGCCATCTTCGGTATCCTTCCTGGAGTACGGGTTCGGAGATGGTCCGATATTAGACGCTCCGGGAGCGTTATGCTAGTGGCGAAAGGCGAGATTAGAAGCAAAACCCCAGGTCAGACGCCCCCTTAGCTCAGACGGCAGAGCGTCTCCATGGTAAGGAGAAGGTCCACGGTTCGATTCCGTGAGGGGGCTCCCAGAACCGAATACTGAGGCGGCGTAGCTCAGAGGCAGAGCAGGCGGCTCATAAT
>JBPCPZ010000079.1:0-7902 GCA_050998655.1 Actinomycetota bacterium | reverse complement strand
CGTCCTTCCACCACGCCGAGAATCGGGGGGGGTATCCAGGAGCATTCGCTTCTCCCGCGCCAATTCAGCGACTTGGCACCAGCCCTCTTTAACTCCTGGCGCAATCATTGGTGCCGTCTGTGAGTCCTCAGGAGTAGAGTCGCTAAGCGAGAGCAGCTAGCGCGAGAAGGGTCGACACCCAGAAACCGGTCTCCGATGTTGTTAAGAGCCCAGTTGAGCGAGGATCAGTTGCGCGGCAACATCTCTGGCATCGATGACTGATATGCGTGATGGGGAACTGCCGCACCATGCGGACGGCTGGAAACGCGTGACGCTCGAGCCGGCCGCCGTCCTCGTTGTGCTGGGCGTTGCGGGTGTCGCCTTATATGCCGCGATGGGGGAGGAGAATCCCGTCCCTTCCCGCCGGGACTAGCGATGCTGAGTCCAGCCGCTCCTATTGCACCCGATCGCGCGCCACGCGCTCCTGAGTACGGTTGCCGTACTCGAACGCGCGCAACGCGCGTTCGAGTACCTGAATGCAGTACCTCCCGCCGGCCCCTACAGGCCCGCGAAGCCCGGCCGCAGCTTGGCCGCGGTGTCCGCCAGCATCTCAGGCAGCACCTTGGTCGCCCCCACCACCGGCATGAAGTTGGTGTCCCCACCCCAGCGCGGGACTACATGAACGTGGACGTGGCCCGGGGATGCCGGTCCCGGCCGCCGAGCCGAGGTCGACCCCGACGTTGAATCCCTCGGGGTGCATGGCCCCACGCACGATCTCGATCTCCTCGGTGGTGAGATCCATAGAGACCTCCCATCTCAAGGGCTATCCGAGGTAATACGGAGATGGCCGCCAAAGGGTTCATGTGCTCTTTCCGAAAGTCGGACCATCGGTACTCCTCATCCCACTCGGTGTCGCCGCTCGCCGGCGGGCACGGCATCCACTAGGGAGGCGCCATGACCTCGTTCAAACAGGGGTTACACGGTGAACCTTCACGGACCAAACCTGATCGGAAACGCTGCCGATATCGAGGCTCGTCATAGCCGGCCACCTCTGTCGAGCCGAAGCCCCTCCGCTCCATGCTCCACCACCCTGTCCCGGCTGGACGAGATCATCGAGCAAGTCGCTCGTTCCGTGAGGCTCTCGTCGAGACTGCCCGGCCAAGTGCGCATCTATTGAGTGGTTTTTCTTGCCTCAAGGGGCTTGAAAGGGCCCGAGGGTGGGTGCACACTAGCGATCCACGCGCAGGGCGTGGTGCTGCAACCACAGGAAGGTAGGGGGCATGGGAATCATTGCTTTGCTGATACTGGGGCTGGTGGCGGGCGCGATCGCCAAAGCGCTGTTGCCGGGGGACGACCCCGGCGGCTTCATCGTCACGATGATCATCGGCGTCGCCGGCGCTCTGCTCGGCGGATTTCTGGCGGCGGCGTTATTCGACGCCAAGCCGATGGACGAGTTCTTCGACCTCTCGACTTGGCTCACCGCAATCGTGGGGTCGATCATCCTGCTGTTGATCTACCGGATGGTGGCAGGAAGAGGAGGCGGACGGCGCACCGCCTGATCCCAGCGGATTCTCCAACGGCCGTGGCACACGCCACGGCCGTTGGGCGTCCTTCAGCCGTGTGCGCCGCTCCGAACAAAAAGCACTCCCATCTCCATACGTGGAGCCGCCGACGAGGTCCTTGACCGGCCGTCGAGATCGACCCGCCGCAGCCGATTTCGGGCACAACAGCCCTGCTCCAAATCACCGAAGCCCTTCGCCCTGAGTCGATTCTGCTGGCTCTCCGCCCCGACCAAATAGGACATAATGCTCGATCATGGACGAATCCCTGCAGAGAATTGTCTTCGAGCGGCTGAAGGCGGATGGTTCTCTAGACCTCGACTGGAGCGTTTATGTCATCTCGGCCTGCAATGGAGCCGCCGACTTGGAGGCCACTCTCGAGTCCTCGTCGGCCGTTGAGGCCTCCGAAATCGCCCCGCCGACTTCCGACCCCACTCCGGCCGGCGCGTACCTCTCCTCCATCACGGTTCAGGGCTTTCGTGGAATAGGCCCGGAGGCAACTCTGAATCTCCAGGCAGGTCCCGGCTTCACACTCGTGGTGGGCCGCAACGGGTCGGGCAAATCGAGCTTCGCGGACGCTCTCGAGGTGCTCTTCACCGGCGACAGCCAGCGCTGGGCCGGCCGGCGGGCTCAGGTATGGAAGGACGGCTGGCGCAACTTGCACCATCCCCACCCCGCCATGGTCGAGGCGGTCCTCCTGGTCGAAGGCGCCGGGCAGGCCACGGCGACGAGGCGGTGGAAGCGGGAGGACGGTGTCGAGGCGGGGATCGCCGAGGTCCTGCCCCACGGCAAGGCGAAGCAGAGCCTCGACTACCTCGGCTGGAACGAGGCGCTCGTGACTCACCGCCCGTTCCTCTCCTACAACGAGCTCTCCTCGATGCTCGACGAAGGTCCTGGGAAGCTCTACGACGCGCTCTCGCTCGTCCTAGGCCTCGAGGACCTGGTTGAAGCCCAGGCCGCCCTTTCAATCAGCCGCAGTAATCGCAAGAAGGCGATGGACTCGGCGAAGAAGGTCCTGGTGCCGCTCAGAGCTCGGCTCGAGCAGGTGCGCGACGAAGGAGGCGATCAGCGTGCTGTGGATTGCCTGGCGGCAACGGGGAGTCGGACCTGGGATCTGGACGCGGTCGAGGCTCTGACCGGTGACGACACGGCGGCTGCCGGCGAAATCGACCAACTGCGGCGCGTTGTCGTTCTCGAGCTCCCGTCCCCCGCCCGAGTTGCGGAGACCGCCACCAGGTTGAGGCAGGCGACAATAGAGCGTGAGGCCGTCACCCATTCCGGCGCTCATCGAGCCGGCACGCTTGCGTCTCTTCTTGAAGGAGCACTCGACTACCACGAACACGACAACGGCTCGGTCTGTCCCGTGTGCAACACTCCCGGAGCCCTCGACCCGCAGTGGAAAAACCGAGCACAAAATGAGGCGGACCGGTTACGCGCAGAGGCGGCTGCCTGGGACGAGGTAGAGCACGAGCTAAGGGAGGCGGTGCGAGAGACAAGAGAGCTGCTCGTGCCGGCTCCGACCTCGCTAAAGGAGGTGGCAGGCATCATCGCCGCCGAGGTCGCGCTAAGAACTTGGGAGCAGTGGCGCGCAGGCATCACGCTCACCGTGCCAGAGGAACTCGCCGATCACTTGGAGAAGAACTACGAGCCTTTGCTCGACGCGCTTGAAAACTTGAAGATCGAAGCTCAGGCAGAGTTGAACGCGCGCCGGGAACGTTGGCAGCCCGTGGCGCGCGACCTTACCCAGTGGGCCAAGGAGGCGCGCAGCGCAACCCTCGGGATGGAACATGACGCATCGCTAAAGGCGGCCGAGGACTGGCTCAAGGAAACCGGTGATTCGATTCGCGCTCAGCGCTTCGAGCCCATAGGCAATCAAGCCATCGAGCTGTGGGAGCATTTGAGGCAGCAATCGAACGTGCAGTTGGGCAGGATCGAGTTGGCCGGTGCCAAAACGCGCCGGCGCGTGACGCTCGACGTCACCGTCGACGGCGTCGCCGGAGCCGCTCTCGGTGTAATGAGCCAAGGTGAGCTTCATGCACTCGCATTGAGCCTTTTCCTCCCTCGCGCCACGCTGGGGGAAAGCCCTTTCCGGTTCGTTGTCGTGGACGATCCGGTGCAATCCATGGACCCCGCGCGCGTCGATGGACTGGCGCGCGCCTTCGAAAAGGTGGCCCAAGAGCGCCAGGTGATCGTCTTCACCCACGACGACAGGCTCTCGGAGGCAGTTCGCCGGCTGGGGATCGAGGCCACCACGATCGGAGTAACGAGGCGACCGGCTTCGGTGGTCGAGCTCCGGCCCACGTCGGATCCCGTGGATGCCTATCTGGCCGATGCGCGCGCTCTGGCAGACGACTCAGGGCTTCCCGAGGAGGTTCGCCGGCGCGTGGTTCCCGGCTTCTGTCGTTCGGCGCTTGAAGCTGTCTTCACCGATAAGGTTCGTGGGCGCCGGTTGGCGGCCGGAGCGGAGCACGCAGCCGTCGAAGAAGAGCTCGCCTCCAAAAACACATTGATCGAGCTCGCGGCGATTGCCCTGTTCGACGATAACGCGCGAGGATCGGACGTCATGAAAAGGCTCAACCAAATTGGGTCGTGGGCCGGCGACACGTTCAAGCAGGTCAACAAGGGTACCCATCAAACCTATCCGGGCAGCCTTTTCAAGCTGGTGACCGATGCGGAGAAGCTATGCAAACGGCTGGCGGTGCGTGGTTGAGCGCGTTCGTCCCCGGACCGCTCGCTGCAGCCCTAAGCCTGCTTTCCTATAGCGACACGATGACCGCCGGGTTGTGGCCGCGCGCCGCCGCCTTGCTGGCGCGCCAAGCCTTGGAACAAGGGCTCGACGATTTCTGGCGCGCGCATGCGCCCGGAGTCGAGCACTCCTCGCGCCGCTCACAACTGCTTTGTCTTCGCAGCTACGCGGACGAGCAACTCGCAGAAGAGGCGAGCTACACGTGGGCAGCGCTGAGCGGCGCCTGCCACCATCACGCATACGAGTTGTCGCCCACGGCCTCGGAGTTGGAACGCTGGATGCGAAGTGTGACCGATGTAGTCGACTCCCTAGAGAGAAACAGGTACCGCACCTAGCACACTATGTGCGAGTGGCCCCCCTCTTCTAGGCGGCCAGCCGACTCTTACGACTTGACCAGCCGTTCGATCGCCGCGGTCGCTTCTCGCACCATGTCCTTCCCGTCCTCGGTCCCCTGCAAAACACAGTGGCGAATGTGATCGTCGAGCAGGCCCACCGCCACCTTCTTCAACGCGTTTGAGGCGGCCGTAATCTGCGTGAGGATGTCGATGCAGTATTCATCATTATCGACCATCCGCTGCAGGCCCCGAATCTGACCCTCGATGCGCTTGAGCCTTGCGAGGATGTCTTCCTTGTCTTCGTAGTAGCCCCTCAAACGAGCTCCTTCCGCCGGGCTTGACATAGTTATACCCTAGAGGGGTATGGTAGTCAAGTCAGGCGACAGGAAGGCAGACAGCGATGACCAACCAGCAGACACAGCAGCAGCCGGGCCACTCCACCCACGGCAACGAGGCTCTGGCCCATGAGCTCGACCACTCCCCCGATGGTTCCGGTGATCAGCGTAGCCACGGCGAGCACAGTGCCCATGATCCCGCGCAGTTCAGGGATCGCTTCTGGATCACGCTCTACTTGGCGGTGCCGGTGGTCCTCTTCAGCAACATGTTCCAGGAGCTCCTGGGCTACGCAGCTCCCCGCTTCACCGGCAGCTCCTTGATCGCCCCGGCGCTTGGCACCGTCATCTTCTTCTACGGGGGGTGGCCCTTCATCACAGGCGCGGTGCAAGAAACGCGCGCCCGCCAGCCCGGCATGATGTTATTGATCGCACTTGCCATCTCTGTCGCGTTCGTGGCGAGCGTCGCCACTGAGCTCGGTGCTTTCGATCTAGACTTCTGGTGGGAGCTTGCCGCATTGATAGCGATCATGCTCCTCGGCCACTGGCAGGAGATGAAGGCGATCTCTCAAGCGGGCAACGCGCTTGCTGCGCTGGCCGATCTGCTCCCCGACGAAACCGAGCGACTCACCTCACACGGTGTCGAGACAGTGGCGGCATCTGAACTGAGGAGAGGCGACGTCATTCTCGTTCGTCCCGGAGCAAGGGTTGCCGCAGACGGCCACGTCATCGAGGGACTCGCCGATGTCGACGAATCGATGCTGACCGGCGAGTCGCGCCCCGTATCGAAGTCCCCAGGCGATCCTGTAACCGCTGGAACGATCGCCACCGATTCGGCGCTGCGAATCGCAGTCGACGCGGTGGGAGACGATACGGCTCTCGCCGGCATCCAGCGACTGGTGGAGCAAGCGCAGAACTCCCGCTCCAGAGCCCAAGCACTCGCCGATCGCGCGGCCGCGTTCCTGTTCTACGTGGCAAGCGCGGCCGGGCTCGTCACCTTCATTGCCTGGAGCATCTTGGGTGACTCCAGGAGCGCCGTCGAGAGAGCTGTAACCGTGCTGGTCATTGCCTGTCCTCATGCTCTCGGACTCGCAATCCCGTTGGTCATCTCGATCTCGACCGCTCTGTCGGCTCGCCACGGGATCCTCGTCAAGGATCGTCTGGCGCTGGAACTTATGCGTGAAGTCGATGTGGTGCTCTTCGACAAGACGGGCACTCTGACCGAGGCTCAACACGTGGTGACCGGGGTCACGGCAGCCCATCACAGCCGGAGTGACGTGTTGTCGCTTGCAGGCGCCGTCGAGGCCGACAGCGAGCACCCTCTCGCCCGCGCCATCGTCAGAGCCGCGCAAGCAGAGGGCGAACAGCCCAAGGCGACCGAGTTCAGATCCATGCCCGCGCGCGGCGTACAAGCCTTGGTCGACGGCCGCACACTTGCAGTTGGCGGCCCTCAGCTGATGCTAGAGCGCGGGGCCGATCTCCCACCGAGCCTCAGAGACGACGTGCGTGAATGGGAGAGCCGCGGCGCAGCGGTCCTTTACCTGATCGAGCGCGACAAGGTGCTCGGAGCCTTTGCGCTCGAGGACGAGGTTCGCAGTGAGTCGCACGAAGCGGTGCGCGCTCTTCATGATCTGGGGATCGAAGTCGCTATGATCACCGGCGATGCCGAGCAGGTCGCGGCTGCGGTGGCTAAAGAACTCGGCATCGACGAGTACTTCGCTCAGGTGCTGCCGGAGGACAAAGACTCCAAGGTTGCCGAGCTTCAGCGACGTGGACAGCGGGTGGCGATGGTTGGTGATGGCGTCAACGACGCCCCCGCGCTTGCAAGGGCAGACGTCGGGATTGCCATCGGAGCCGGAACTGATGTCGCTATCGAATCCGCCGGCGTCATCTTGGCTTCAGATGATCCGCGTTCAGTAGTGGGCGTCATCAGACTCTCCAAGGCCTCGTATCGGAATATGGTTCAGAACCTCGTGTGGGCAACCGGATATAACGCTTTTGCCATACCCCTGGCCGCAGGGGTTCTAGCCTGGGCCGGCATTTCGCTGTCACCGGCTATAGGAGCAGTGCTGATGTCGCTTTCAACGATAATTGTGGCACTCAACGCCCAGCTGTTGCGCCGCTTAGACTTGCGCTCGGTGCCGAGTGGTGGCTAAAGCTCCTTACGTGGTAGGCGGCTGGTGCTCCAGCAGCTTGCGCAGCACCGGCAGCGCGCGCACATCGACGAGCAATAGGTCTGCCAGACGAGCGATGTTGTCGTCGTTGCGCGCCGGACAAACGTCGAGGTCCATGGTCGGCCGTTGTGAGCCGTGCAGCGCCGCGGCGAAGGCGCCGATCAGAACATAGTCGACCTTCCGACGAGAAAGATGGCGCAAGAGCGACTCGGGGTCGAAGGCCCCGCTCATGACTCAGGGGCCAGGAGTTGCGTAACTCGATTCACATGGTCGACCATCGTGCGTGCCCGTTCGTCGACGCTGAGAGCTAGCCGCTCTTGTATCGGAATGTCGGCTTCAAAATCGTAGTTGTAGATACCGACCGACAGGTCAAGCCCGCATGCCCTCACCGCGCGCACGACGCTCTCGTAACGCGGCGAGACCTTGCCCTGCTCCCAACGTGCGACTAGGGATTGTGAGGTGCCCATACGCTGTGCGAGGGCCTCCTGCGACAGACCGGCGCGCCGGCGCGCTTCCTGAACGAGATGCCCGCCCCGCAGAATGGGAGCGACCGAGGGTGCGGGCTCGGGGACGGGCAAGTCTTTTCTGGGACTCATACCATTTACGGTATCGCAGCCGGCGGGGACCCTTCTGCCCCTCCTCTTGAAACCTGGGGCCTGAGACCTGCGCCGCAGTCCTAGAGGTCGTGTGTTCCCTGCCGGCACGATAGCAAGCCGCTACTGCAATCGGTGCCGAAAATCAGATTGAGCCGGGCTGCCCGAAAATGTCCCTCTCACG
>JBPCPZ010000075.1:0-21627 GCA_050998655.1 Actinomycetota bacterium | reverse complement strand
TCCTTCGATCAGCTCGGTTTCTCGACGAATCTGTTGTTGCACCCGATACCTCTTAATCCGGGCCGAAAGCTAGAGAGAACTTCCGGCGGCCCCTTCTACCGTCTCCATATTATCGAACATATGTTCGGTAGTCAAGATGCGATCGGAGATCCTTTATGAGGGCGTGACGGCTTCGCGCGCGATGGTGACTCCGCCATACATCGCTAGCCAAAGTCGTTGGGCCGTTCACGAAATGTGCCGGGGTTCGACGGCACCAGCTAGTCGGAATAGTAGTTAGAACGTGGTCCAAGGGTTCATCGCCGCTCCAGATCCCACAGTAAGACCACCGGCAGGCCAAGGGCGCTCTCGTCAGCCTGGGTATCGCCTGGCGCATCTTGAAGATTCCGAGGGCGTGGTCGCCAAACCGCCAGCCTTCAGGCGCGCTCATCGTGAGAGCCCAAGGCCGGCTCCCACGAAGCTCAGGGACAGGGACAGGGATCTAGAGAACTCAGCCGAGAACTTCTTCGACGGCTCCCTTTAACAGCTCGACGGTCTCCTCGAGCTCGGCGTCCGAAATCACGAACGGTGGGCCCATCATCACCAGGTCGCCGTCGACACCGTCGGCGCATCCGGTCGATGGGTAAAGAAGCAGTCCCCTCTCGAAGGCCGCCGCCACGAGCCTCTCGGTGATCCGTTCGGTCCGTGAGAAGGGCGCCTTGGTATCGCGGTCTGCTACGACCTCGATCCCGGCCATCAGCCCGAGACCCCGCACGTCACCCACATGGGGATGAGAGTCAAACTTCGTTTGCAACAGCGCGTGCATCCGCTCCCCCTTGTTACGGCTGGCGCTGATGAGGTCGTGCGTTCGCAATTGCTCGAGCACGGCTAGTCCCACGGCGGCTCCCACCGCTGAATGCGAGTAGGTGAACCCGTGAATGAACCCGGTTGCAGAGACCGCTTCGTAGATCCGCGCCGAGCACGCGGCGAAGCCGAGAGGCCAGTAGCCCGAGGAAGCGCCCTTGCCGGCCACCACTATGTCGGGTTGCAGCCCCCAATGCTCGCACGCAAACCAGCGACCCGTGCGGCCGAACCCCGTCATTACCTCGTCGGCGACCAACAACACGCCGTGAGTACGGCACACTCGAGCGACGGAGTCCCAGTAATCATCTGGAGGGACGGCTGCACCAAGGGTCGCTCCCGACACCGGCTCGGCGATGAAGCAAGCAACCGAATCCGGGCCCTGCTCGACGATCGCTCGATCGAGCTCGTCGGCGAGTGAATCGCCGCACCCTCGAGGGTGCTCATCTCGTACGCAACGATACTCGAAGGGAGTCCCGACTCTCACAGTCCGTCCGAGCCAGGGCTCATAAGGAGCGCGCAGAGGTACACGCCCGGACGCGTCCAGTGCGTTCAGCGAGTTTCCGTGATAGGAACCCGCCCGGGCGATGACCTTGTGGCGGCCTTCGTCACCGCGGGCGAGATGGTAGGCGCGCGCCAGCTTTAGCGCCGTCTCCACGGCTTCGCTGCCTCCCGACACTGTGTAGACGCGTGCTTCCTCCAGTGGAAGGAGCTTTGACAGCTCATTTGCATAGTCCTCGAGCACCGCGGTGGTGAACTGGGTCCCGTGCACGTAGGCGACCTCATGCTCCTGTTGCGCGAGAGCATCGATGATCGCCCCGTTGCCGTGCCCTACCCCAACCACAATCGCCCCACCGCAGGCGTCTAGGTAGCGTTTGCCATCGGCGTCAAAGATGAGCGCGCCCTTCGCACGCTCTGCCCGCGGCAGCGTACGGCCGGTGACTCGTGGAAATACACTCGAGTGCATCAATCGCCGCGGGTGTAGATGCCTTGGGGGTCGAGCTGCTCTCGCATAACGCGTAGTTCCTTCTCGGTGGGCGCCGGCGTCTCGCTCACATGGTCGCCGACCCGCAAATCCCACGAGGTTGCCTCCCGGACCTCATCGAGCGATACTCCGGGATGGAGGCTCCTGAGGTACATCTCGCCCGAGTCATCGTCGAACTCGTACATCCCCAATCCTGTGACAACCACGGAAGGGCCCGCCCCCCAGTGCGCCGGCCGTTTGCCGGTCAGGTGGCCGGGACTGGTGCGAAAGTCGATCTTCTCCACGAACGTTCGTGTGGACTGGGGCATGATCACGAACACCTTGCGGGCGTTGATGGCGATCTCACAGGCGCCGCCCGACCCCGGGAGACGCACCTTGGGACTCGAGTAGTCGCCTATCACCGTCGTGTTCAGATTTCCGAAGCGGTCGATCTGCGAGCCTGAAAGGAAGGCGACGTCCACCAGGCCTCCCTGCAAGTAGTAAGCGAACAGCTCGAACATGCTGCACACAGAGGCGGCCCCCGTGACCAGCGAGGGGTCGCCGATCGATAGCGGCAGACGCTCGGGGACGGCCCCGAACACCCCCGCTTCGTAGACCAATTCGAGGTCGGGAGCAACCGTTCGCCGCGCCAGGTTGCAGGCGATGTTCGGGGGCCCGATGCCGACGAAGCACACTTGCTCCCCGGCGAGATGACGGGCAGAGGCGACGATCATGGTCTCGGTTCGCGACGCACCCTCCATCACTTGTACCCCCCGTAGTTAACAGGCTCGGACAAGCGCTCGGTGGGAGTGAGCTGCCCCCAACGCTCACGGCCCAGCTTCGCAACGTAGTCCTGATGAGAGGACAGCGAGTAGACCCACTGATCGAGCCACTCCTCGAGTCTTGCCGGGTCGCGCGCTATCGCATCCCACTCGACGTAGAAGCGGTTGTCGCGATCGTAATAGCCCTGTGCATAGGACGGATGACAGGCTCGCGGCTCGACCACCACCGCGTCCACTATCAGTCCCGGTATCACGGTCCGGTTGGGATCGGAGCGAACCACCGAGTCGTCGACAAGCTCCTCGCACACTACGATCACCCGGTCGGCGGCGAACGCAACCTCTTTCTGGCAACCAAGCAGGCCCCAGATCTGCGCATCACCGCCGCTCGAGGCACGCTGTACGTGGACGACAGCGACATCAGGATTGAGTGGCGGCACGGCATAGACGGTCTCGTCACTGTAAGGCGAGGAGATCTCCACGATCCGTGGATTGACCGCGGGAAGGTCGCTCTCATAATAACTTCGCAGTGGCCAGAACGGGAGCTTGGAGGCTCCCGCCATGTAGCGCCCGACCATTCCGAAGTGGCTGTACTCCTCGAGCTCCAGAGGGGCGGGATCGGCCCGTTCCACCCGGCGCCTGATGGCGTGAAGTGACCCCACGCCGGGATTGCCCATCCACGAAAACACAAGCTTCCTGCACACCCCTGCTGCGATCATCTGGTCGTAGACGACATCGGGAGTCAATCGTGCGAGCGTGAGATCGCGCTTTCTCTGCCGGATGATCTCGTGTCCAGCTGCAAAACAAATCAGGTGTGTGAAGCCTTCGATCGCGACCACGTCGCCGTCGCGCACGAGCTCGGCCACCGCCGTGCTCATCGATGAAACCTTACCGGCGCTGCTCAACTTTCAGACTCAGGCTGTGGCTGCGGCGCAGGCTTGATCGAAGATCCGCAGGCCGGCATCCGCCTGCCGCTCGTTGATCACGAGCGGCGGCGCCATGCGTATCGCATGATCCCCCGCCTGAAGCAGCAGCGCGCCGCGCTCGAACGCCGCCTTCTCGACCGCATCGGCAATCCCCGCGTTCGAGAAGTCGACCCCGAGCATGAGACCAAGCCCCCGGACCTCGGTGATGAAGTCGTGGCGGGCGGACATATGCATGAGACCATCCTTGAGGAGTTGGCCGATCTTTGCCGCGTTCGCCTGCAGCTCGCCTTCGATCAGAGCGATGGTGGCAAGGGCGGCCGCGCAAGAGACGGGGTTGCCACCGTAGGTCGAGCCATGGCTGCCCTTCCGCCATGTCATCAGCTCCGAGCGTGCGGTCATGGCGCCGAGAGGCATGCCGCTCGCGATCCCTTTGCCTGAGAGGATGATGTCGGGCTCGATGTCGAAGTGCTCGATCGCCCACATCTTGCCGGTCCGGCCCATGCCGCTCTGGACCTCGTCGGCCACCAATAGGATGCCGTGCTCGTCGCACAGGTTCCTCAGCATCTCCATCCACCCCTGAGGTGGGACGACATAGCCACCCTCTCCCAACACCGGCTCGACCACTATGCAGGCCAGCTCCGTCGGCTCTATGAGGCGCTTGAAGATGACCTCCTCGATGTAGCAGGGGGAATCCGGATGCTCGAGATCCGAGAACGAGTAGAGACAGTCGGCGTAGGGGGCATGCACCACGCTCGGCAACATCGGGCCGAACCCGGCTCGGTAGTTCGCCTTGGAGGCACCCAGCGTCACACTTCCATACGAACGCCCGTGGAAGGAGCCGAAGAACGCCAGCGCGTACTGCCTGCCGGTGTGGTGCCGCGCGAGCTTGAGAGCCGCTTCGACTGCCTCCGTGCCCGAGTTTGCGAGGAACGTCCTTGTGTTCGCCATGGGGGCGATGTCGTCGATGCGGGCACAAAGCTCAGAGTAGATCGGGAGGTAGAAGTCGCTCGCCGAATAGTGCAACAGCTTGTGCGCCTGACGAGTGATGGCCTCCGTAACGAGCGGATGAGCGTGTCCGGTAGAGCACACTGCGATGGCCGAGTTCAGATCAAGAAACACATTGCCGTCGACGTCTTGGACCATCACGCCGGCGCCGCGCTCGGGCGCGAAAGGATAGGCGCGCGGCAATGAGGGACTGGTCACCCGCTCGTCGCGCGCGACCACCGCTCGTGTTTTCGGTCCGGGAATCGGCGTGACGAGCCGGGGTTCGTCGAGGGCCCCCAGCTCATCGTACGAGAGGCTCACTACTCCACCACGACCGTCTGGCTCTGTTCTCTCAGATACAGCTGGGTGTAGTAGAGGCCCCCGCCGGCCTTGCCACTGCTTCCCGATCCCTTCCAGCCCCCGAAAGGCTGCACCCCCGGCCAGGCCCCCGTAGTGGCGCCGGCCCGCCGGTTCACATAAACAACGCCGGCTTCGATCTCTGTCAAGAAGCGATCAACCTCTTGTTCGTCCTCGGAGTAGAAACCGGCCGTCAGTCCGTAGGGCGTATCGTTGGCGAGCCGCAGGCCTTCGTCGATCGAGTCGACTGGGGCGACCGCGACGAAGGGGACGAACAGCTCCTCCTTGAACAAGCGCGATGTGAGCGGCACTTCGACTGCCGTGGGTTGCACGAAGTTGCCGCGCTCGAGGCCGTCCTCGGTTACGCGCGCGCCCCCCACCAGGATCTTGCCCTCGGCACGCGCGTCAGTCGCCGCTTGCTCGAAGCGCTTCACTGCGTCGTGATCGATGACCGGGCCCATGTAGACGCCCGGCTCATTCGGGTCGCCGATCACAAGCTTCTCGGCCTTCTGCTTCAATGCGGTCACGAAATCGTCGTAGACCTCGCGCTGCACATAGGCTCGCGAACAGGCCGAGCACTTCTGCCCCGAGTAACCAAACGCTGAGCGTAGGACTCCGTCGGAGGCCTTGTCGAGATCCGCTTTGGCGGAGACGATCGCCGGGTTCTTGCCGCCCATCTCGCAGATGACGGGCCGAGGGTAGTTGGTGCCTGCGCCTCGATAGATCTTCATGCCGACGTCGTAGGAGCCGGTGAAGGTGATGCCGTCCACGGATGGATGCTCGACGAGCTCTTTGCCAACAACCTCACCGACACCAGTTAGCACGTGGAATGCGCCGGCCGGGACGCCTCCTTCACGAAATATCTCATACAGCTTCAGCCCCATCAAGAAGCCCTGCTCGGAAGGCTTCAGGACAACCGTGTTTCCGGTCACGAGCGCGCCCCCGGCCGGACCCCCGGACAGGGCGCTGGGAAAGTTGAAGGGGCTGATCACGGCCCATACGCCGTACGGGCGCAACACGCTTTTGGTGTGCTCCTGGGGGCTCAGCTGGCCCATTGCCACGCTGAACCCGTCGTGCTCTGTCATCTGATGGCAGTAGTAGCGGATGAGGTCGGCGGCTTCTTCCACCTCGCCCAGGGATTCGAGTTGGTTCTTACCGACCTCGAAACCGGTCAGCGCTGAAAGCTCATAGGCGCGCTCGGAGATCAGCTCGGCTACACGATTCATGATCTCGACACGCTCCTGCCAGGGCTTGACAGACCATTCCGGAAAGGCTTCCTTCGCCGCGGCGACCGCATCGTGCGCATCCTGCGCCGTGGCCAACGAAAAGCGCCCGATCACGATGTCGTGATCGATCGGCGAGTGCTCTTCCATCATGCCCTCGCCTCTTCGTTCCTCGCCGTTCACGTAAAAGGGATGGTCTTTGCCGAGCCACGACCTGGCCTCCTCGACTCCCGTCTTGAAGCTCTCGACGAGCTCCTCCGAGTCTGCCGACATGGTCGCGTAAGTGACTTTGAACCCCATCGTTCCCTCCTGGATCTCTATGCGGTGATGCCCTGCGCCGTGCGGTCCCGCCAGTAGTCCTGACCCTCCTGGGGCAATGTGTAGACCGGGTCGTAGTACTCGTGAGGCTGCTGCACAGCGTCGTCAGCCGCGTCGCCCTCGATACCCGTTCTATAGTTCTTGGTCCAGTAGGATATTCCGTTGACGCGGTCGTAACCGTCGACTTGGTGAATCCACCGCTTGCCGACGAACGGTACGTCGCAGACGACGCGCGGCGTGGCGAAGCCGGGCAGGTAGCCCATAATCGCGTGCTGCAGTGCCTGGGCCTCGTGGACGGCAACCCGCCAATGCGCTGCGTTCGGGATCATGTCGCACATATAGAAGTAGTAGGGCATGACCTTGGCATCGTCCAGAAGCACAAAACAGAGATCCAGCAGCTGCTCGGGAGAGTCGTTAACTCCGCGCATCAAGACTCCTTGGTTGCGCACGTCCCGAAATCCCATATCGAGCAGGGCCCGGACCGCTTTGGCCACCAGCGGAGTAACGGAGGCAGCGCTGTTGACGTGCGCGTGAATCGCGATGTCCACCCCGCGCTCGTCTGCTTTTCTCGCCACACGCTCGAGCCCCGCGAGGACGTCGTCCTGCAGGAAATGCTGTGGAAGGCCCATGAGCCCCTTAGTGGCTAGCCTGATGTCGCGACTGTTCTCGATGTCGAGCAACTCTGATACGAAGTGCTCGAGGTGGGCGATGGGGAGGTTGGCCACATCTCCCCCCGACACCACCACATCTCTGACCGAGGCGGTGGCACGAAGGTAGTCCAGGATCGCCGCATAGCGTTCCTTCTGTTTCATCTCGAAGCGGTACTTGAGCACCTGCGGAACGCTGTTACCGACGAGGTCCATACGCGTGCAGTGCCCGCAATACTGCGGGCAGGTCGACAGCAACTCGGCCAGGACCTTGGTGGGATAGCGATGTGTGAGGCCCTCGACCGCCCACATGTCAGCCTCGTGCAAGCTGTCGCGCTCGGACAGGGGGTGGCTCGGCCATTCCGAGTGGCGGTCGGAGAAGCAGGGAATCATGTAGCGCCTGATGGGATCGCTCCAGAGGTCCTTCTCGTCCAAGGTGTTGAGCATCTGGGGCGGTATCAACATTGACATCGTCGCTCGTTCGCGCTGGTCTCTGGTGATGTCCTCCGCGAGGGCCTCGGGCAGGAGGTCGCCGTAGACGCGCCGCAGCTGGTCGAGGTTCTTGACGCTGTGGAGACGCTGCCACTTGGCGCTCGCCCACTGCTCCTCGGTGACGTCTGAGTAGCCGGGAAGGCGGCGCCAATCGGGCTCGGCGAAGTCTCTCCGCCGGCCCTTGTACTTATAGGGCTGGGGTACGGCTGCCGCGCGAGGGCGCCGGCCGGACAGCTTGGTGGTCACTGTAGTCACGCTCGGCCTCCTCTCTGATCGCTCTACCGGCAATTCACTTGCAATATCATCGAATACCCGGAACAATATTAGGTGTAACTCTACTACAACAGAAGGAGATTCGGCCAGTGGCATCGAAAGGCCTGGACACGAAGGATCGAGCGATCCTCTCGTCTCTCCAAGGAGACGCCCGGCTCGCCTATGCCCAGATCGGCAAGCGGGTCGGCCTGGCCGCCTCCTCGGTCCACGATCGCATCCGCAAGCTCGAGCGCTCCGGCGTCATCACCGGGTACCGGGCGGAGGTCGATTTCGAGCGAGCGGGGTACCCGATCAGCGCATTCGTGAGCCTCGCGTTGCGCCCAGGCTCCCCTCCGGACGTGCCCGAGCGGATCGCCCAGCTGGGGCTGGTCGAGTCGTGCTATTCGGTAGCGGGCGACAACTCGTATGCACTGATGATCAGGGCGCCCTCAACCAAGGCGTTGGAGGAGCTTCTAGACGACCTGCGCAACCGGCTCGAGGTGACGACTCGGAGCACGATCGTGCTGTCGACGCCCTTCGAGCGACGGCCGATCTTTTAGGTTCGAGCATCGGGGGCCGGGATTGGGGCGGGCCTGGGAAGCGAAACGCGCTCTGCGCGCCTGTGGGTACCGATTCCGTATACAGAAGCGCTGTGAGCGTGCCTGTGTACGTCGGACGGCCGGGATGGCAGAGGCACGATCGGTCGCGCCTGGTTACGGACCCGAGCGGCGGCCGAGAACAAACACCACCACGATCACTACGACCACGATCACAGCGATCTCGAAGGGGCCGATCACGGCTGCGGCCCGATAAGCTTGCGCCCGATGATGTGGCGCTGGATCTGGTTGGTTCCCTCCACGATCTGCAGACCCTTGGCGTCGCGCATGAAACGCTCTACCGGGTACTCCGTGACATAGCCATAACCGCCGTGGAGTTGCACCGCGTCGGTTGTCACTCGCATCGCCATGTCGGTGCAGAAGAGCTTGGCCTCGGCCGCCTGGAGTGAAAAGTCGAGCCGCGCGTCGCGCATACGCGCGGCGTGTCTATAAAGCGCCCGCCCCGCCTCGATTCCGGTGGCCATGTCGGCGAGCATGAAGCGGATGCCCTGGTTGTCCGCCACCGGGCGGCCGAACTGTTCCCTTTCCTTGGTGAACTCCAGGGCCGCGTCGAACGCCGCCTGGCCAAGGCCCACGGCGCACGCGGCCATCCCCAGCCGGCCCGAATCGAGCGCCGCTAGTGCGATCTTGAAACCGTCGCCTTCTTTCCCCAGCCGCCGCGCTTCGGGGACGGCGGCCTTGTCAAGCACCAGTTGCCAGGTCGGTGACGAGCGCCACCCCATCTTGTCTTCCTTCTTGGAGCCGAAGAAGCCCACGGTGCCCTGCTCGACGAGAAACGCGCTCACTCCCTTGGGGCCGGGGCCGCCGGTGCGAGCCATGACCAGCACCACGTCGGCCTCCGCCCCGCGGGTGCAGAACACCTTGCTGCCGCTCAGCTCGTAGGCGTCATCGCGCCGTGCCGCCTTCGTGGTCAGGGCGGCCGCGTCCGAGCCGGAGGCGGGCTCCGACAGTGAATAGGCGCCGTACCACTCCCCCGAAGCCAACCTCGAGAGGACTTCACTTTTTTGCTCGGCCGTGCCGAAGGTGTCGACCGCGAACGCGCACAGCGTGTGCACGGAGAGCCCGACCGCAAGACCCAAATAGGCGTGGGCGAGCTCCTCGATCAGCAGCAGGTAGGTGACATAGCTCTGCTCTGCGCCGCCGTACTCCTCTGGAAAGGGCAGTCCACAGAGTCCCAACTCGGCAAGCTGCCTGTAGAGCGGGAGGGGATCCTCCTGCCGGGCCTCGTAAGTCTCGGCCGCCTGGCGGGCTTCCTTGGCGGCGAACTCACGAGCAAGCGAAACGAGGGCGCGCTGGTCCTCGTCCATCAGCGCCATGGAGGCGGGCATGTGCGGGACAATAACTTGAAGGGAAACCGCAGAATTCGCCTGGGGGCCGCGCCGTGAAAATCGAGAACCGCAAGGGAGAGTCGCTGTCCGAGGCGACGGGGACCGTCGACGACAACGAACGGGTCGACCTGCTGCAGGGCCTCGCCGACGTGATCGAGGACAAGCGCGAGCACCTGCACTTCTCGCAGGCGGGGGGGCCGGAGTTGGTCGTCAGGCGCAGCGCAGAGGCGGACGCCGACCCCCTGCGGCACCAGATGGACTGGTGGGTGGGCCCGGCCGTGCTGGCGCTGGTGCTGTTCGTGATCTTGGGGGCCGCGACCTTCGTGCGCTGGGCGGTTGGTCTGCTCTAGCCTGGAGGACCTCCAGCCTCGAGTGGGCTTAGACCTTGAGCCTCAGCGCGTCCTTCAGCAACTCGAACGTCGCCGGCGTGTGACCCAACAGCTCGCCGTCGGCCTCGATGGGCAGCGGCCGCTCGGAGGTGATCGAGGCACGCACCCGCTTTGCCTCCAGCACGTCGGGATGCGGCACGTGCTCGCCCCGATAGACCTTGGGCCATTGCGCCAGCATCTCGATCTTGGAAGCGTGCTGCACCTGGATATCGAGCAAGCCATCGGTCGGTGCCGCGCGCGGGGCGATCTTCATCCCCGAGCCGAAGAACTGGCCGTTCGCGACGATGAGGTTGAACATCGGCCCCTCGTAGGAACGGTCGACGAGATCGACCTTCACCTGAGACTTCCGAGTTGACATCAACGCCAGCCACAGTGCCAGCGGATAGAGCAGGGGGCCGAGCACATGGGGCAGAGAAGAAGCCCGGCGGGCCACGAGCGCGCCCAGGCCCGCTTCAGCGATGTTGCAGAAGTAGCGGGTGGTCCGGCCCTCTTTGCTTTCGTAGGTGACCTTTCCGATGTCGATCGCAAACGACTCGGGTCCGTCGAGATGGACCGCAGCATGGGCAGGCAGAGCAGGTATCCCGAACGTCTTGATGAAGTCGGAGGCCGTCCCCGAGGCGGCGACCCCGAGCACGGCATCGGCTCGCACGGGAACATCGTCCTCGATCATGCCGTTCACGACCTCGTGGATAGTGCCGTCGCCGCCCACCGCGACGAGAAACCGTCTGCCGTCCTTCAGGGCAGAGCGAGAGATCTCCGTGGCGTGGCCGCGGTGCTCGGTGAACACGACCTCGTGCTCGATGCCACGGGCGTCGAGGTGACGACGGAGCTCGACGATTTCGCGGCGAGCCGCGGCGGAGCCCGCGTGGGGATTGCAGATCAGCAACGGGGGGCCGTATATGGAAGGCATCAGGACCTCACGGCTGCTCAAACAAGAGCGCCGGTGGTTTCATGTGCGTCGGTCGCAGCTCAGCCACCATGGGGCGAGGCGGCGGGCCGGGCGAAGCTAGACCCGTTCGATGAGCGTGGCGATCCCCTGACCGACCCCGATGCACATCGTGGCGAGCCCGTAGCGGCCACCGCGACGTCGCAGCTCGTGGACCAGCGTGGTGAGGATGCGGGCGCCCGAGCAGCCCAGCGGATGCCCCAGTGCGATAGCCCCGCCGTTGACGTTGACCTTGCCGGGGTCGAGCCCCAACTCCCGTATGCAGGCGAGTGATTGCGCCGCAAAGGCCTCGTTGAGCTCGATTAGATCGAGGTCGTCGACCGAGATAGCGGCGCGCTTCAGCACCTTGCGGGGGGCGAGGATGGGTCCGATCCCCATGACTCGCGGCTCGACCCCGGCCACGGCCGAGGCCACGATGCGCGCCATGGGCTCGAGGCCCTGCTCCGTTACAGCAGCCTCCGAAGTGAGCAGCACAGCCGCGGCGCCGTCGTTGATGCCGGCCGAGTTGCCCGCCGTTACCGAGCCCTCCGAAACGAAGGCGGGGCGGAGCCGACCCAGGGCTTCGAACGAGGTGTCGGGACGAATGGGCTCATCTGAGGCCACCTCGACGGGATTCCCCTTGCGCTGCGGAACGCTCACCGGCACGATCTCGTCGTCAAAGCGACCTTGGTCGCGGGCATGGACCGCCCGACGATGGCTTTCGAGCGCGAACGCGTCCTGGTCCGAACGAGTCACGTCGAACTCCGAGGCGACCTCCTCGGCGGTCTCCCCCATCCTGTGAGTGCCGTATGCCTCCTCGAGCCGGGGATTGACGAAGCGCCATCCCAGCGACGTGTCGTGCACCTCGGCCGCGCGCGCCCACGCCGTAGCCGCCTTGGCCATCACGAACGGTGCACGAGTCATCGACTCGGAGCCCCCCGCCACGATGAGGTCCGCCTCCTCGCAGCGGATCTGCCGGTAGCCACAGTTGACGGCTTCGAGCCCGGACCCGCACAGCCGGTTGACGGTGGCGCCGGGAACATCTACGGGAAGGCCTGCGAGCAGCGCCGCCATGCGGGCCACATTGCGATTGTCCTCTCCCGCCTGGTTGGCAGCGCCCCAGTAGACGTCGTCGATGCGATCGGGGGGTGCGCCGGTGCGCCGGACGAGCTCGGAGATGGCGTGGGCGGCGAGATCGTCGGGCCGCACCTGGGCCAGGGCTCCTCCGAACCGCCCAATAGGCGTGCGGACCGCGTCGATGATGAAGGCTTCGTTCACTCCGTCAGTTTCCCACGTGCCGAGCGGTGGTGAAAGGTTGCATAGCAACCTTTATCCACGACTCGGCGGCGGTTCGGGGGTTAGAGGCCGGCTGCCGCTCGCCCCGTCAGCACCAGGCCGACAACAACGATCAACGCGGCCGAGGCGAACGGGAGCCAGGCGCCGGCCCTCGCACTGAGGCGGCTGCGGGCCGCGTCACGAGCCTTCAGCACGAGCAGTCCGACGGCGGTCAGGGCCCCGGCCAGCCCGATGCTGAAGGCCGCCACGAGCACCAAGCCGAAGGCCGTCCTGCCCAGCGCCACCGCCCCCAGCAGGACTACGAGTGCCGAGGGGGAAGGCAACAGGCCACCCGACAGCCCCACCGCGGCCAACCCCCGGGCGGAGAACAGGGCGACACCCTCCGGGGGGGCATGGTCGTGATGAGAGTGGCCGTGGTGGGAGTGGGAGTGGGCCGTACGCGAATGAGAGTGGAGCGCGTGCTCATGCTCGTGGGAGCTGTGTGCAACGGAATGCGAGTGGTCCAAGGCGGCGCTGGGCGCTCCGGCCAGCGCGTACACGGGCTCGATGACGGCGGGCTCGTCGACGTGCGCGTGCGCTGTGGTCTGCGACAGAGTGAGCAGCGCCCGGCCGCGCGTCAAGACCAGCCACAGCCCCAGCGCCAGGACCACGGCGCCCGACAGCAGGGACAGCCATGGGAGCACGGTTTCGGGCGGGAACAGGTTCGAGGCCCACAGAGTAATAAGCCCGAGGCCGATCACCGAGACCGTGTGCATCAAGGAGACGGCAACTCCCACCGCCAGCGCGTGGCGTGCCCTGCCCTCGCCGCCAACGAGATAAGCGGCCATGATCGTCTTGCCGTGGCCGGGGCCGAGCGCGTGCAACGCTCCCGCACCGAGGGCCGCAACGAGCGCGAGCAGCACGAAGCCGATGGAGAGATCGCGCGACACCAGAGAGGTGAACCAGTCACCGACCAGATCGGGAGCGGCGTCCGGGAGCTGCGCAACAGGCGCAGGGGGGGATCCGGTTGCGCCGGGCGCCAACGTCACCGTTGCGCCCTCCACCGCGGGAGGCTCGCTCAGCAGGTTCTTGGGGTAGGAGCGCAGCGCATCGGAGATGCTCTCAGACGGCACCGACGAACGCTCGATCCCGCGGCCCCCATTGGTCGCGCCGGCCACCACCTCTTTCCATCCCAACCTCCCGGCGTAGTTGCCGTCGGAATAGGTAATCACTGTTCGTCCAGAAGGCAGAGGGGCGGTGTAGAAGAGATCGATACGTAAAATGTTTAGGCCCCCCTGTCCATCCCTCAGGCGCGCCCTCGCCTCCCTCAGACTAAGCGCGACCTCCTGGCCCTCGGCCGCCAGGTCCAGGCGAGCACCTAGCTTTTCCCCCCGGGAGCGTGCGTACGCGCTCAGGGCCGCGGCCGTAGGCTCGGCTCCGATGCGTTCAAGCTCTTGGAAAGTCGGGATTTCCGCCATGTCGACGACGTAGTGGACCCTCGCGCTATCTTCATCGAACCGCAGCTCGGTAAAGCGGTTGATAGTGAAGTTGCCGAGCGGGTGTGCCGCTGCCGGGGAGGCCCACAGAAGCAACACAACAAGCACTCCAAACACCCCACCGAAGCGTCTCATCATCGAGCGCCTCCGAGCTGATCGAGAGCGGCGCGCGCTGTCGTCGCGTGAAGGAACGAGAAGTTGGGGTTGATGTCGAGCGCCTTGCGGAGGTGAACGCGCGCCTGTTCGCGATGGTTCAGCTTCCGCTCGATCATCCCTGCGTGGAAGTGGAACAGAGCGTTCCGCGTGCCCAGCCGCAGAGCCTCGCGCGAGTAGCGACGCGCCTGGGCAAAGCGATCGTTCGCGTACAACGCCCACGCGAGGGTGTCGGCGACGTGAACACTCCGCCTGCGCGAGTACTCGGCCTGCGCCAGCCGCAGCGCCCGGTCGAGATCGAGCCCGTGATCTGAGTTGAATAGCGACAGCTCGAGGTCGTTGTTGACTCCGTTGGCGCGAAAGAGACGCTGGATCGCCCCTACGAGCTTGTACTGTCGCTGCGCCTGCTGGTCGCGACCATCAAGACGATAGAGGTCGCCGAGAAGTATGACGAGTTCGGGCGATGGATAGCGAATGGTCGCCGGCTCGAGAGTAGCGATGGCTTCTCGCGGCCGCCCCTGAGCCGCACTGACCTTAGCCAACCCGGCCCGAGCGGGTGCGTAACCGGGTGCAAGATACAGCGCCCTGCGGTACTCGTGCTCCGCCTCGGACACACGGCCGTTGTTGAAGTGAAGCTCGCCGAGCTGATAGGCGGCCCAGGCCCCGTCGCTCGAGGATCCGGCGGAATCGAGCGCCATCTCCATAGCGCGACGAGCTCCCGAGACATCGCCGTGCAACTCACGCGCGTAAGAGACGCGTGCGTAAGCCGACATACTCGGCCGCAGATCGACCATCTCTTGCAAGCTGTCGATGGCTTCTCCGTATCGACCCAGCTCGGTGAGAGCATCACCGGACACGGCTCTGGCCTGCGCGTTGGAGGGGTTGGCAAGCGCCGCCCTTCTCCCCCATTCGAGTCCTTCGGCGAAGTCGTGGCGGGCGTTGGCCAACACTCCCAGGCCAAGAAATGCCTCGAAGTTGTCCCTGTCCTTGATGTCCAAGGAGCGCTGCAACGCCGTTTGTGCCCTGTCGTAATAGGTGGGGTCGGAGTCGGCCGTACCTTTCTGCAGATAAGCGAGGCCGAGATTCGCGAAAGAGCGCCAGTCCCCCTCTCCGCCATCGGTGCGTGCTTCGAGCGAGGCTATGGCTTCGGCCAGGTCGCGGGTTGGCTGTGGGACGAGCAGCTCGGAGGCCGCGCCGGTGCCCAGCTTGGGGGCAGCCTGTCCTGTGCTCTCGGGTACCCGCTGCAGAGCGCCGAGAGCGAGGAGGACTACGGCCAACGCCACGATCCCCCCCAGCACTACAACCCCCCGCTTCATACCCGAGCTCCACCCCTCTGTCGGTTTGGCCTTCCAGTCACCGGAGAGAGAGCCCGGCCGGCTTCGGCCGGGCTCTCGTGACCGTCACTACATCGAGCTATATGCCTTACTGCTAATGCGGGTCGGGATCCGAACCGCGATGAGGCAGCGCCACATAGGGGAACTTGTCGCGGAACGACTTGTCGTTCGTGTCCACGGCGTCTCCCAGATCGTTGGTCATGCCGAGGAGCTCGCCCTCGACGACCTGCAGCGAAATGTCGACGGCATCGTCGGCCAACCGGCGCCCGTTCGGGTAGCCGGCGAGGTCTCCGTCGATGACTCCGAGCCTGGAGTACGTCTTGCAGCTTCCCTTCTCACAAGGCGGGATCGCCATGTTGAGGCGCAGCATCTCGCTCGGCCTCACGTCGGAAGGCATGTTCAGGCCCTCGACTCCCGTAAGGAACACGGAGATCAGGTCGTCTCGCTGGACGCCCTTCTTGTCCTTGTTGGAATCGGGGATCGGAAGGCCGTAGATCGCGTTGATCAGGCGCGGCAGCTCGGGGTCGTTCACGTAGCTTAGGAACTGAGCGTCACCCAAGGGGTCCGACCGGTTCCATAGATCCTTGTCCTCGAGCGGAATCACAAGCTCGTTGACAAGCGGCGAAGCCAACCTCGAGACGTTGACATGGTCTCCGAAGAAGTCCTCTTCGCCGTTGTTCAGAAGGACTTTGGTCTTCTGACGCTCGGTCTCGCTCCACACGCCGACGATCGGGTTCTTGCCGGCTTTTTGGTTCAATGCCAGCTCCGACTTGGGCACCTGCAACGCGATCGTGTTGACGTTGAACCCGTTGAGTGTGTCGTCGCCCACCTCGGAGAAATCGCCACCGTAGAGCAGGTCGAAGACTCTGAGGTCGAGGAAAAAGGCATCGTCGGATTGACCGGAGAAGGTCTTGCCGCCGCCACCCAGAGACTTCACAGCCTGCGAGCTCAGAGCACCGTAGTCCGGCATCGTCGCCTCGCCTACGTCGCTGGGAGCGGCGATCGCGTCGTTGACCAGCGTCTTCCAGGAACCTCCGGCGTGCTTACGCACGAGGTCGTACGTTTGGTAGACGTTGAGGTTGGGATCCGTGAGCGAGGTCACGGGCCCGTTCGCGTAGAGGAAGGTGTCTTCGTTGCGAACATGCGTCGAGAACACCCACCGGTAGGTGATGTCCTCTTGAGCGTCACCGTCATTGTCGACGTTGAACTCGTAGTGAGCCCCTTCCTCGAACTGATAGAAGTTGGGCCCGCCGGCCGGCTCTTCGAAGGGGAACCAACTGCCTACGATCGTCACCGTGTCGGGCTTATCCGGGCTGACGAACGCGTACACGTCGGTGTGATCCACTTCTGGGTCCCCGGCAACGATCGGCGCCTCCCGGTGACTCGAGGCGTTACTTCCCAGAGGAGCCAAAGCGCCGGTGGCCATTCCCGCAGCCACCGTCAGCGCCATCGCGCCCCCCAGAACTGCCACGCGCCTGCGTGATCGCAGCGCGCCAATTAGAGCCATACACAGCCCCTTTCCAATCCCGCTCCGGTCCCTGCCGCCGGCGCCCTCGAGCGCGCCAGTCGCCAAGGACATTGGTGCTCCACTGCGGAAGTCCGCAAGCTGGTTGTCTCGCTCACATGTTCTTCGCTATGAGTTAGGGATTCGGATTGCCTGAAACCATCGGTTTACCGAATATTTGTTGCGATGCCCGAAATCGTTTCGCCTCCACCTCAACCGTTGGCTTGGCCCGCGTCCAGCCCGATCATCGTTCTTGCGATGCGCTGGCCCCTTACATGCCTTCCGCGCGGTCAAGCCGAGCACTAGCCGCCTTATGCGGCGCGCCGACGACGGCCCCCGCGATCCCCGCCGCCGCAGTCAGCGCGATGCCGGGAGCGAGCCTCGAAGGCGGGGAGGTATTTGGCAGCAGCGCGTTGAAACCGAGGCAGGCGGCACCCGCGAGCGCCCCAAGACCCACAGCGACCAACGCCGCCCGCGCGCCTCGCCCCGACAGTCTCAGGGCGAGCCATGCCGGCACCAAGGCCAAAGCCAAGCCCCAATAGGCGGCGAAGAGCGCTCCTCTCACGTCGACGAGCGTCGCAGCGCGGCCCCCGACCAGCGCCGAGGCGATATCCGGCAGGGTTCTGTCGCTGAGAGCCCGGGCTCGCTCCACCAGCACCCGCGCCGCCTGAGATCCCGGCGCGACACCGATGCGAAGCACGAGCCTGGTGACCCCGGTTCCTGCGACCAGCCCCTCAGACGGTTCCGCTCCCAGGGGACTCAAGAAAAAGTTCTGGGCCTGTTCTGCGGTCGCCCCGGGAACGAAGGTCGCTATCGATTCCACCTCCACGACCCCCTCCTGCCTCTCGAGCGCGTGGCTGAGGTCGTAGACGGGCGGGAACCCCTCGCCGCGAAAGCCCTCTGGGTCCTGGATCACGATCTGAAAACCGGCAGGGGCCGACACATCCGCCGCCTCGAGGGGAAGCGGCCGCAGCGCGGCCCCCGCCGCCAGCACCACCAGGGCCGAGAGCAGCAAGGCCCTCGCCACTCTTCCAAACCCCCACCCGGGGTCACGTCCCCGGCTCCTCTCGCCCCCGGGCCCGCCGAGGCGTCCCACCACCGGGCCCAGGCTTATCGCCGCAGCCCACCCGACGACGGTTCCGGCCGCAGCGGCGGCGGCCGCACTGCGCAGCGCGGGAACGTCTGCGACCGCCACACCCAGATAGAAGATCACCGAGACCACCGGTCCCAGAATCGATCGTCCCTCGGCCTCCTGAATTCGCAGGCCCACCAGGAAGGTTCCCGCGGCAGCCGCCGCCGCCGCCACTCCCGCCGGGGGGCCGAGGCCCAACGAAACCGCCACTCCCCCTCCACAGAGTGCGGTCACCACCGTTGCACAGCCGACTGCAAGCCCCGCCCCTGCAGACCTGTGAGCGGCCACCAATGCAAACCCGAGCGCGCCGATAACCGCGGCGGCTATCCCCACGCCCTGTCCCGACGCGCTCTCTCCCGTCGAGCCACGGATCTGCTCGCCGAAGCGTTGCTCGAGCAAGAGGGCGGCGCGCTCCGAGTCCGAGCCGCGCGCTTTCAGCTCGGCGGGAGCTACCTCGCGTACGGCCAGCACCCCCACCGCAACGACGAGGGCAACTCCCCACAGAACCAGGCGGGCAGTGGTCAACGAGCACCGTCTTCAGGACCCTGGTTCAGCGCGACGAGCTCGCCGAGTTGGCGCACACCCACTTCGAGCGCGCAAGCGAGGGGCCGTCCCCCCATCCTTAGTGGCGGTGACTGCCGGAACGGGAGGGCGGCGCCTCGACCTGGTCTTCCAGCAAGGAGACGTCCGAGATCTTGATAGTGACTCCCGGACGCGGCTGGACCGGAGGCTCGGTAGGGTCCTCCAAACCGGTTTCCTCCAGACTTGTCACCGACCGTTGGCTCCCGGCCCCCCGGCCCCCGGCGTCCTCTATCTCGTTGCGCCGGCGCAGCGCGTGGCGCAGCAGCTCGGCGGCCTCTCGCTCGGCCATCTCGCGCAGCCCCCGGGCGTCGCTGGCGGCCTCTCCCATGATCTCGACCGCCTGCTCACGCGCCTCGGCGACCGCCACCTCCGCCTGAGCCTTGAGCTCGATCGTTTGACGGTGCGCCTCCTCGACGGCCCGCTGCATGATCTCGCGCGCTCGCTTGCGAGCTTCGGTCAGACTGTTCTCGGCCTCGGCGACTATCTCCCGCGCACGATCGCGCGCCTGGGCCAGAGCTGCCTCGGCTTCCGCCGCCAGCTCGATTGCCCTGGTGCGCACCTCGGCCGACGCCGACGCCGCCGCAAGGGGGTCTGAGATCATGTCGAAGTCCACGGCGGGCGCGGGCTCGGGGGTGGAGGCCGTAGGAACAGCAGTCGGCTCTGAAGCGGCCGGAGTGTCCCGCCTACCAGCACCCTGCGCGGTGCCCGGGCCCGACGCTGCCAGGGCCCGATCCCGAGTGCTCGAGAACCAGGGCCGGGCCTTTCCGATGGGCGTGCCTCGCTGCGGTCTTGGAGAACCAATGCGCCGGGCGAGCGCCATCACGCCCGCGGCCAACAAGACCAGCGTCAGCAGCCCGATGGCAATGTCCAGGTAGGTGATCACGCTCAGCCTCACTCGCTCTACTCGGGAGGGATCGAATCGTTGAGCGAAGGATATGCCGGGACCGAGCGCTGTTGCTCGAAAATCGCCGGCTCCGGCCTCCTCGAGTGAAAACCGGGCGCTCGGTCCCAGCTCGTAGCGCTGTGAACGCCCGTCAGGACTCTCGATGCTCACGGCCGAGCCGGTGGGGAAGCCGAAGAGGGCATCGCTAACATCGAATACGACGTGGTTGGTGGCACGCGGGTCGCGGGCTCCAGCGGGCTGAACGCGCGCTCCTTCTGCGGGGGCATCTGCAGGAGAGCTATCGAGGACGATGTTCCAGCTCTGCCCCAGGCTCGGATGGAACCGGGGCTGCCCGGGAGACAGCCGATCGCGGCCCCCCGCCACAACCGCCTCCAGGGTGTAACTGATTTCCTCCGAGCGGATCTCCCCGCCACTAGCGAGCGCGCGGCTCCCAGGCAGCCATTGAGGGCCGTCGCTGGCGAGCGAATACCCGGTATCTCGGTCGTCGATGATCGTGACGGAATCGATCTCTTCCGCAGCGATCGGATCGCCGGCGCGCGTGACGAAGTTCACCGGCGTCGAATAGCTCACGTCGAAACCGGCCTCGAGGGTCGTGAACGTGGTCACGCTGAGCTTTCTCACGCTCGGAAAATCCCCGTCCGCCCAGTGGGCGAAGTGGACTCGCACGCCCGGCTCGATCCTCTGAAGGTCGGGAGCGGTCAGGTTGTGGCTTCCCGGTCTCCGGAGCCTCGAGTAGGCGAGGCCGTTGTGATCGGTGGTGAGAGTGCGCCCGTCCAGGAGGAACTGGATGCCCTCGAGCCGCGGGATCACCTGGATCGTCACCGGGAGATAGGGGGCTACCTCCTGCCCTGCGGCAGGCCGTTCTCGCGACGAGCTCGGCGCCAGAGTGAGCAACAGGGCGGCGGTCACCACAAGCCGTGTCATAGGGGACATTGTGCGACAAAAGAGGCTGGCGCGCCGGAAATCCGCCGCACCGAGCCTCTCCTGCCTCCGGCTCGCCCCCGTGCCGGAAACTGGTCTGTCCTTGCCACTGGCCCCTGTTCCTGCTGGGCGACCAGTCAGTAGTCCGGGGATCCCGGGGCTTTACTCTCCACCCCGGAATCCCACGGACCGCGGGGCTTAGATCTCGCACCCCTGGTCGGAAGCGGTGCCCCCGCTGCAGTTGTCGATACCCTTGCCCCCCAGGAGCCTGTCGAGTCCCAGGCCGCCCTTGAGCACGTCTCTCCCGTCGCCGCCCTCGAGGTAGTCGGACTGCGTGCCGCCGGTCATGTTGTCGGCGTCTCCGCCGCCGAGGAGACGGTCGCGACCGGCCCCGCCGTTGATCTGGTCCCGGCCGAAGCCGCCCTGGACAATGTCCTCGCCGTCGCCGGCCCCAAGCACATCGGCCTGGTTGCCGCCGGAGAGGAAGTCCCGGCCCCAGCCGCTCATCAGCAGATCGGCGCCGTCGCCACCGTACAGCTCGTCGTTGCCGAGACCGGAGTAAACCTCATCTTCTCCACCCAGGCCCTTGATGCGGTCGTCGCCGCCGAAGGTGCAGAATACGTCTGCGCCCGAGGTGCCGACCAGGACATCGGCGGAAGGCGACCCGGCGATGACCTGACCGCCTTGGCCACTGGACTTGCGATCGCTGTAGTTCATTCCCGCACAGGCGCCGGCTTTGATGTCCGGGACGTCCCAGGTCTTGGCCACCACATCGGTGAGAACTTCGTCACCGCCGGAAGACTCGTCCTGAGGCTCCTCGTCGCAGCGGCCGCCGTCACGCTCCTCGACTCCCAGCGGCTCGTAGTCATTGGCCCAGGTGTGGTCCTCGTCGACCCAGAAGCAAAGCGCCGCAGTCCCCGCCTGGCCCTCCGACGCCGCCACCGTGATCGTGCAGCGTCCGGTGGAGTCGGTACCGTCGGGGTTGCCCGGCGAGGCGCACGCGTCGTTGTAGTCGGGAGTGAGGTTCGTTGTGCCTTCCTCTAGCCCGTCGGAGTCATCGGGGTCGTTGGGACCTCCGAGGTTCTCGAGGTCGACGCGGGCGCCGGCGATGGGTCCCGAGGGGCCCGTAACCGAGCATGTGTAGGTCCGCGCCTCGCTGGTGCACCCGGTGTGGGTCTCGGGGTCGCACTCAAGTTTGGCGCCCTCCTCTACCCCCTCGAACCACCAGTTGCCGATCCGGTCGGTGTCGTCCGGCTCGCCCACAGTGCCTTTGGGAGTCCGCTGGGGC
>JBPCPZ010000058.1:0-22261 GCA_050998655.1 Actinomycetota bacterium | reverse complement strand
GGGCGAGATGCTCTTTCAGCGGTTCCAGCGGGAGGACCACCATCACCAAGGGGCCCGACCTGATCAACGGGTGGCACACGATCACCTGTTTCAAGACAAGCAATCAAATTGGGGTGAAGGTGGACGGCGTTACGTTTACCAAGAGCATAACGATCGGGTCGATTACCAACACCAGCCCGGTGGGCATCGGCCGAAACGAGGACGGCGACGACCAGTACTTCGGCAACATGGACGAGGTGAGCATCACAATCGGGTAGCCGTGTCCGTAGTCTGTGTGTGGGGGATTGATCGAGAGGGCTTCCACATGCTGATGAGAGAGATGGTTGGCGTTCCTTTTAGGAACTCCAGCAACAAAGACTCCTACGGAGCCGGGAGTTCGTGGCGGTTCTGTTTCCAAAAGACTGGGGGACCGGCTCCGGTTTCGACACAGTACAGGCGGCGTGCCCGTCGGTTGACCGTAGCGATGGCATACGAGGCGCTCAGACACACCGGGCCGGAGAGGTCCCGCGTACCTCGGGTCGCGGCTCGAGAAGCAGCGGCGGCCGCGGCTCCCCGGCGAAGTCGAATACATCGAAGAGGTCGTTTGCGGAAGCATCGCGCTTGCCCAAAGGCGGCAGTGAGTGCAGCCGCTCGATGAACGCCAGCAACGATGCGAACTCGTAGTCGGTGTGGCTCACATATCCGGGCTTCGCCCACGGTGAGATCACTAACAGCGGGACGCGCGGCCCCCACCCGAGGTCGTCCACGCGCGGAGGGGCAACGTGGTCGTAGAGCCCGCCGAAGTCATCCCAGGTTATGAACACCGCGCTGCGGTCCCAGTCCTCCGAACCCATCATCGCGTTCAGTTGCCGGACGGTCCAGTTCTCGCCGGCGCACATGCTCGTCTTGTCGAGAGTCGGGTGCTCGTTGAATTCCTCCGGCGCGATGAGAAAGCTGATCTGGGGGAGCCTCTCGGCGCGAGCGTCGGCGGCGAAACGAGACGCCGGGACGACCTGTTGCCAGCGGGACGTATAGCGCATTTCCTTGATCGCTCGTGGAATGTTGTGGAACTGGTGAGGCTCGACATAGTAGCGCCACGAGATGGCACGAGAGTCGAGTTCCTCGAAGATCGTCTTGATGCTGAAACAGGCTCTCATGCGGGTCATCAAGGCTTCGATCCTCTCGAGACGCACCTCGTTCTCCCACTCGACTAGGTTGGGGTGGCGACCCAGCCTGGAGACATGATCGCCAGGATCATCGCAGTACTTGCCTGGTCGGTCGTTGGAGCTGATGTTGGAAACAACTCGCTTCGCATGCGCCGCGATGATGTACATGTGCTCGGGAAAGGTCGAACCGAACGTGGATGAGAACATCCTGTCGGCGAGCGCGAAGTTGTCGGCGTAAGTCCAGTAGGCAGGCAGGTCCCTTCTGCGATACTGAGTAAAGGCAAGATCCTTGCCTCCCGGGATCAGGTCGAATCCATTCATGGCTCCGCCGTTAACGGCGATTAGCCCTCGCAGGAAGCTGTGTCCGATGTCATGCGGGTAGCGATCGGGGGCCCGTCTCAGGCGAACCTTTGAGCCACTCGACGTAACGCCCGTGGTGGCGCCGTCGGCCCCCGGGTAGCGCCCGAACATGTTGTCGAACGTCCGATTCTCCTTGACGATGACTACGACCTTCTCGATGGGAACCTCAGATCGTATTGAGGAAGGCTCCTCGATGGGAACCTCAGGGCGCACCGGGAGAGACTTCTCGTCGCTCTCTGAAAGCACTTGTGCCGCCAGCAGCACCAGCACAGCCGCCAGTACCAGCTCGCCTGCGAGCAACGCGCCGAATCGTTGCATTATCTTGAGACCCCCTCGTCACGACTCGTTCATCACTTGAGAATCGTGCGCCGAAAACCCTCGAGGGGCAGTTGGGCTTACGACAGAAATGTTGTTGGCCGGCTAACAGCGGTACCGCTAGAGATCGGCTCTGCGCCGCAGCTTCTCGAGATCGCGAATCAGGATCTCCCGGCCGCTGAGCTCGAGAAGTCCCCTCTCCTGAAATGATCGCAGAGACTGGTTGACGCTCGGGCGGGAGCCGCCCACCATGCCTGCAAGCGTGGTCTGCGTAACATCAAGGTCGAGTCGGACGCCTCCTTCGACTACTTGGCCCTGCTCCGCCGCCAGAGCAAGCAGCAGCTTGGCGACGCGGCCCGGCAGATCGAGGAACACAAGGTCCGAAGCCTGTTGCAGCGTTCGGCGGATAATCGTGCCCAAGGAGCGGTGGAGGGCCTCGGCGAGCTGAGGATTGTCGACCAGCACTCGCAGGAATGAGGGCCGCGTCAGAGCCAGGAGCGTAGTGACTCGCAGCGCTCTCGCCGAGGCGGTCCGCGGTCCTTCATCCAACACCGCCAGCTCCCCGAAGACACTGGGGGGCCGAAGTGTGGCCAGCACCATCTCAGCTCCCTCGAGAGAGGTCAGAGACAGCTTCACGAGTCCTTCCGCGACGATGAACAGAGACTCTCCCTGGTCACCCTGGGAGAAAATGAGGTCGCCCTTTCGATAGGAGCGAGGCACTATCTCCGGAGCCAGGGCTCGGCGAGCGTGGTCGTCGAGGTCGCTGAAGAGCGAGGTCTCGGCCAGCACCGCCGCGATCCGATCGCCTCTCATGCCGGGCTACCGTACCTCGGGCTTGCCCGGCGACTAGGCTCAGCTGGGTCGAACCTTGTGGCCGGCGGCTCTGAGTTCGTCCGCCAGCCTCGCCCACGGCCAGCTCACCCGGAGCCACCTGAACGTCCGGACTTTGGCTGCCCTACGCCCGGCCGCGTCGGGCCCCGTCAAGCAGAGCCGTTGGTCAGGACCCCCCACTCCTTGAGACTTCGGGTCAGCTCAGGCCCGCTCTGCTCACATATCAGCGATAGGGGCAGCAGGTCGTCCTCTCGGATGGTCAGGACTCGCCCGTTGAAGTCGCCTCGCTGAACCTGGATGGCGGCCGTGAAACGAGCCAGCGGCTCACGCCGCTCCGATGAAAGCGAATCAAACTTGTCCAGGTGCAGCATCAGCCGGCGGCGAGGAGGTGCGGCTGCGGCCCCTTCGGGACTAGGTGGCAGGATCTCGGACATCGGCACTCCGTAGAACCTAGCCAGCTCGGAAAGCTTGGCCACGGTCACCATGCGATCTCCCCGCTCGTAGGCACCGATCACCGCCGCCTTCCAGGTCCCCTCGGAGCTTTCCTGGACGTCGTGTAGGGACATCCCTTTCTGCAAGCGAATCGCCCGCAGACGGTCCCCCAACGCCCGCGCATAGTCTCTACCGATCACTACTGGCCCCCTTGACTACTCAACCAATATAATCCATGTTTCTCACGGACTCTCCTGTCACGAAGAGTAAAGAAATTACCAAACTTTGGCAACCACCTTGGGGATTACAATAGTTGGCGATGAGACCGTTGTGGAGGGGCGCCATAACCTTTGGGCTGATCAGCATCCCTGTGCGGCTTTATTCGGCCGTCGAGAACAAAAGCCTCAAATTCCACCTTCTTCACGAAAAGGACGGGGGGCGGATCAAGTACCAGCGCACCTGCGCCACGTGCGGTGAGGAGGTGACCTGGGACGACATCGTCAAGGGTTACGAGTATTCCAAGGACCATTACGTGACCTTCACCCAGGATGAGCTGGCCGCACTCGACGTCGACTCGATCAAGGCCGTGGACGTGGTTTCCTTCGTCCCCCTGGAAAAGGTCGATCCCATCTACTTCAACAAGTCGTACTACGTCGCGCCGGAGGGTTCCGGGCTCAAGGCCTACAGGCTGCTGGCGGATGCACTCCAAGCCGAGGGCCAGGTCGGGGTCGCCAAGGTTACCCTGCGGGAAAAGGAGCAGCTGGCCACCATCCGGCTCAAGGACGGAGTCTTCGTTCTGGAGACCATGCACTGGCCCGACGAGATTCGCAGCCCCTCGTTTGAGGAGCTCGACAAGCGCGTGGAAGTCAGAGACAACGAGGTCAAGATGGCGAGGCAGCTGATTCAACAGCTGTCCGACGATTTTCGGCCCGAGCAATTCGAAGACGAGTACCGCGTTCGCCTGCAGGAGCTCGCCGAAAAAAAGGTCGACGGCCAGGAGATCACCATTTCGGCCGAGACCGAGGAGGAGCCCGCCGAGGTTGTGGACTTGATGGAGGCCCTTCAGGCTTCCGTCGCCCAGGCTAAGGAGCGCCGAGGAGCGAACAGTAAAGGTGGCGATTCCGATCGCCAGGCAGCCTCCGCATCCTGATCCCGAGGCGTCTGCTCCCAAGATCCTGACGGTGGACGAAGTCTCGATCACCATCCCCGCATCTCCTCAATACGTGGGTGTCATCCGCTTGGTGGCCGCAGGGCTGGTGGCCCGCCAGGGTTTCTCGCTCGACGAGAGCGAAGACCTGAAGATTGCCGTCGACGAGCTGTCCGCCTATGTGACCGGCGCGCAAGGACGCCCGGGCTTTCTGGAGGTGATCTTCTCGCTGGACGGCGATTGCATCTCGTTTCGCGGCTACGGCCGCCTGGAGGAGCCGGAGGAAGTCAGAACCAACCTCACCGAGCTGTCTCGCATGATCCTGGAGACTGTGACTGAGTCCGCTTCGCTTGGGCGCGTCGGCGATACGCCTACCTTTCATGCAAGCAAGGCCCACGTCTAATAGCGGTCTCGCTCACGACGAGGCCGAGCTTTCCAGAGAGCAGGTTCGCGGCGTCTTCCGGGCCTACCAGGAGGCTCCCGACGAGGAGGAGAGGGCTGCTCATCGGGAGACCCTCGTCACGCAATATCTGGGTTTAGTTGAGTTCCTGGCGCGCCGATTCCGTAATAGAGGAGAACCAACGGAGGATTTGGTGCAAGTGGGAACAATCGGACTGCTAAAGGCCATTGATCGCTTCGATCTCGAGCGCGAGGTCGAGTTTTCGACCTACGCCACGCCGACGGTTGTCGGCGAGCTCAAACGTCACTTCAGGGACAAGGGGTGGGCGGTGAGGGTGCCTCGCCGCCTGCAGGAGCTGCACCTCGAGCTGAGCAAGACGGTCTCCGAGCTGGCCCAAGATCTCGGTCGCTCCCCCACCGTCCCCGAGCTCGCCAAGCACACGGGGATTTCGGAAGAGAACGTGCTCGAAGGCCTCGAGATCGCCCAAGCCTACAATTTCACCTCCCTAGACGTCCCTGTAGATCAAGACGACACCGGCTCGGTGTCGTTCGCCGATCAGTTCGGGGCCGAGGATGATCAACTGCGAGTCCTCGAGTACCGCACGGCGCTGGCGCCCGAGATGGCCAAGTTGCCGCGCCGGGAGCGTACGATCCTCTACCTTCGGTTCTATCGGGGGCTCACCCAGTCGGAGATCGCACAGCATCTGGGAATCTCGCAGATGCACGTGTCCCGGCTGCTCAATCGCACGCTGGGGCAGCTCAGAGAAGCTCTAGAGGAGTGACCGGTCGCCGCCTCGGCGCGGTCTCGCTCGTCCTCTTGCTCGGCGCCGGCGCCTGCTCTCTTCCTCCTGTGGAACTCGATAGGGAGCGGCCGCTTGCGCTGCGCACGACGATCTCGGCGGCGGACGGCACCAAGCTCGCCAGGCTGTTCAAGCAGAACCGCTCTCTGGTACCGCTCGAGAGGGTCCCCCGCAGCCTGATCGTCGCCGTGCTGGCCGCCGAAGACCGACGTTTCTTTGATCATCCGGGCTATGACCTCGGTTCTATCGCGAGAGCCGCAGCAGCCAACCTCGCTGCAGGGGAGGTGGTCCAGGGGGCGAGCACGATCACGCAGCAATACGTGAAGAACGCTTATTTCAGGCGTGCCCCGCGAACTTTCGAGCGAAAAGCGCGCGAATTGAGAATCGCTCTCGAAGTCGAACGGACGCTGACCAAGCGGCAGATCCTCGAGCGCTACCTGAACACCGTCTATTTCGGAGACGGGGCATACGGCGCCAAAGCGGCTGCAGAGACGTTTTTCGATCACGGCGTCGGCCGGTTGACGCTGGGCGAATCCGCACTGCTCGCCGCCGTCATCAAGTCTCCCGAGAGCTACAACCCCCGCAATCATCCAGGTACCTCGCGATCCCGGCGCAACTACATCCTGCGCCGGTTGGCCGAGCTCGACATGGTCGGCTCTCGAAAAGCGCGGCGAGCACGGCACACTCGCCTCCAAGTGGTCGAGCGGCCGCCTCAGGTGCCGACCAGGCAGCCCTATTTCGTCGAGGCGGTTAAGCGGGAGCTCATGGCCGACCGCCGCCTCGGTAGGACCGAACGGGAGCGGGCGGCGGCGCTGTGGACGGGGGGGCTTGATGTCGAGACCACGCTGGATCTGGAGCTCCAACGGGCGGCCGAGGAGGCAGTTGGGGGGATCCTGAACCAGCCGGGGGACCCAGAGGCCGCGCTGGTTGCGATCCGGCCTTCGAGCGGAGAGATCGTCGCAATGGTGGGCGGCCGGGACTGGAGCACCTCCCAGGTGAACCTTGCGCTCGGCATAGACGGCGGAGGCTCCGGACGGCAACCGGGATCGGCGTTCAAGCCCCTGGTAGCGGCCACCGCCCTCGAGAGCGGGATCACCTTCGACGAGCTCTATGAGTCCTCGGCCGGGGTTTTCACCCTTCCCTCGGGGGAGCCGTGGGCGGTGCACAACGCTGAAGGTGGGGCCGGCGGCTTGATCAGGCTGGATGAGGCCTTGGTGCACTCCGTCAACGGCGTCTACGCTCGCCTCATTCTTCAGCTCGGAGCGGACCAGGTCGCCACCCAGGCGCGTCTCATGGGGGTCAAGGCGAAGCTTCCTCCCTACCCCTCCATCGCTCTGGGTGGGGCGGAGGTCTCCGTGCTGGACATGGCGACCTCTTACGCGACCCTCGCTAACGGCGGCACCGCTATCGAGCCCACCACGATCCGCTCCGTCGAGCTCACCGGCGGGGACGTCCTACGGCCGGAACGACGGGTGGTCGAGGGAGTGATCTCTCCCGGAAACGCCTACCTGCTGACGCAGGTCTTGCAGGAGGTGATCCGCCGCGGGACGGGGGTGGCGGCCGACTTCGGTCGCCCCGCAGCGGGCAAGACGGGGACTACGAACGACTATGCAGATGCGTGGTTCGTCGGCTATACGCCCGACCTCGTCGCGGCTGTGTGGGTGGGGCATTCTGAGGGGGCCATCCCGATGACCTCGGTGCACGGCATTCGTGTGTCGGGCGGCACCTTCCCCGCTCTCATCTGGCGCAATTTCATGGCGAGCGCGCTGGCGGATGAGCCGATACGAGATTTCGTGTTCCCGGAGGGCGAGCTCGTGACGGTCACGATCGACCCCGACTCGGGCCTGCTCGCCGCTCCCTGGTGCGATGGGGAGCCGCGCCAGATGCTGCGTCAGCTCGTTCCGACCGATTACTGCCCTCCCCCCCTTCCGGAGCCGACTCCCTCGCCGACTCCTTTGCCGCCACAACCGGGCACGGAGGGTAAGGAGGGCAAGGAGGGACCGAACAATGGAGATGAGCCCGGTGGTGGTGGTAATGATGAGCCGGGGGGCGAGCCCAAGCCACAGGAGTCCCCGGCCCCCCAGGAATCGCCCACGCCATCTGCGTCCCCCGAGCTCTGAGCTAGCCACAGTCGTCCCCCAACTTGCGACCCCGGCTGATTCAATGGCCCCATGCGCATCGCCGTGCTCTCCGACATCCACGGGAACCTGCCCGCGCTGGAGGCCGTCGAGGCCGACCTGCGGCGCCAATCTCCCGACGAGATCTGGTGCGCCGGCGATCTCGGCTGGGTGGGCCCCTGGGCCGCCGACTGCATCGCCAAGGTGCGGGCCGAGGGGTGGACGACGGTCAAGGGCAACGCCGACGTGTGGATCACCGGCGACCCCCAGACCGTGTCGGACGAGGCGGAGCGTGCCCAGCTCGAGGCAGTGGCGGCGGCGCACGCGCTCTCCTCTGAGGATGCTCGCTGGTTGCTCGACCTCCCCCACTCGCATTCGGGCACCGGCTCGATTCTCATGGTGCACGGGACCCCCGACAGCGCTTTCGATGCCCCCCTGCCCGACGCTCCCGCTCGCGATTTCGTCCCCTACGAGGGCCGGGCCTCGCTCGTGCTCTACGGCCACGTTCATCGCGCCTTCGTGCGCCGCCTCAAGGAGGGCACGCTCGTCTGCAACCCCGGCTCGGTGGGGCTCCCGATGGACGGGAAGACGTCGTCGTACCTGCTGATCGATCTCGATGTCCCCGAGATAGTGCTGCGCCACCAACGAGTGTCCTTCGACCGGCAGACCTGCGTCGACAAGGCTCGCTCGGTCGGCGGCGTCTTGGAGGAACGCTTCCTGAGCCTGCTGGGCCAAGGCTGATCGCGATCCCCTCCACCCGGCGTGGCAGGGCGCCCGACGCTATGCTCGCCCCATGAGCACGACGGTCGTCGACCATCCCCTCGCCGCCCATCTACTGGTTTCTCTGAGGGATCGCACCACCCCCCCGACGTGGTTCCGGTCGCTCACCAAGAGGCTCACGACGGTGCTCATCCTGGAGGCGACTCGGGACCTTCCCTCCCGGCCCCGGAGTGTGGCTACGCCGCTTGAGGTAACCGAGGGCCGCACGTTGGTCCAGCCGTTGGTGGCGGTTCCGATTCTGCGCGCCGGACTGGGGATGCTCGATGCTGTGGTCGAGCTCTTTCCCGAGGTGCGTGTCGGATACCTCGGGCTCGAGCGCGACGAGGCCACCTTTCAACCCTCCGAGTACTACGCCAAGCTTCCGGAGATGGCGGAGGCCCACGCCTTCGTGCTCGATCCGATGTTGGCCACTGGGGGATCGGCGGTTGCGGCTCTCGACTCGGTCAAGAAGGCGGGAGCCGAGTGGATCCGCATGGTTTCCGTTGTGTCCGCCCCGGAGGGGATCGAAGCCTTGGCCAAGGCGCATCCGGACGTTCCCGTGGTGACGGCCGCAATCGATCGGGAGCTGAGCGACCAAGCCTACATACTCCCGGGGCTCGGTGATTTCGGCGACCGCCTCTTCGGAACAGTGCCCTCGGAGGATTAAGCCCGGAGACCCCGGACTACTAGGCTAGAGGGCCTTCGAGGGGCCGCAGCGCGTCCTCGTCCCCCAACAGCATCAGGAGGTCTCCGTCCTCGAGAAGCAGGTCGGCCCCCGGGTTGGCGACGATGTCGCCCCCGGATTTCAGCACGGCGAGCGGGACCGTTGTGCCACAGACCTCGGAGACCGAGCGCCCGCTCAGCTCCGAACCAGCGTCCACCTGCAGCTCCTCGATCCTCACCGGCGCGCCTCCGCGCCGGGTCAGCTCGAGATAGTCGACGACGCGCGGCCGCAGCGCCATGGCCGCCATGTGTTGGCCGGTTGAGGCGTAGGGGGAGATGACCCGGTCGGCGCCGGCCTTGTGCAGCCGGGCCGCAGCGGTGGGATCCGAAGCCCGGCCCACGATGAAGATGTCGGGATTGAGCGAGCGAGCCGCAAGTGCGATGTAGACGTTGTCTGCGTCCGAGTCGACCGCGCACAGGAGTGCGCGCGCCCTCTCGACGCCGGCCGCCCGAAGGGATTCGTCCGAAGTCGAATCACCGGTGAGGAAGAGAATGTCGTCATCTTCCATAAGCTCGACGAGCTCGTCTTGTGGCTCGACCACGACGAAGGGGACACCTTCCTCCGCGAGCTCGCGCGCCGCCGTGCGGCCGACTCGCCCGTAGGCACAGACTATGTAGTGATTGCTGAGCGCCCCTATGCGTCTCTGCATCCGTCTCCTAACCGTTCGCTGACCGAACGCTCCCTCGGAAATCGCCAGGCCCATCAGGGATAGCGTAACGATGAAGATACCCACGCCCAATGCCAGCAGGCTGATCGTGAACCATTCTCCGGCGAGGCTCAGAGGCCTTGCCTCCTCGAAGCCCACCGATGTGAGCGCCAAGAGCGTCATGTAGAGCGCATCCACGAACGACCAGCGCTCGATCAGCATGTAGCCGCCCACTCCATAGGTGCCGGTCAGCACAAGCGCCAGCCCCGGCCATCTCAGGCGGCCGAAGGGCTTGTCCGAGCGAACCACCATGATCCCGAGGCTACTCGGGGTGGAACATATGGGGCGCCGACCGCCGTCCAAGCCGCAACAGTTCGATAACTACGGAGGATGACGATGAGATCGTGGAAGCTAGTTGCGGTGGGGGCAATCCTGGCAGTGGTGGGGGCCGCCTGTAGCGGAAGTGACGGGAGCAGCGCGCTGAGTGCCGGCGACGCCGGCGGTAGTAGCGGTGGTGGCGGCGGCCAGGGGGCCGCCGTTGACAGTGACGGGGCGGCCCGCGAGTCGGCTCCCGCGCTCGGAAGTGGTGAGATCGGCTACGCCAAGGTGGGCGGGCAGACGGCGGCTCGGCTCCCCACCGTCGGGCCCTCGATTATCAAGACTGGTTACCTCAAGCTCACTGTGTCCGAGGATGGCTTCTCGGAAGCGACTCAGGACGCGGTCGCGTTGGCCGGCCGTTTCTCGGGCTTCGTCCTCTCGACTTCGATCGAGGGCCAGGACTCTCGCTCTGGAACGCTGGTCATCAGGGTCCCTTCCGACAGGTTCGAGGAGTTCGTGAACGAGGTCAAGGACCTCGGTGATGTCCGCTCCGAGAGCATCTCGGGGCAAGACGTGACCCAGGAGTTCGTGGATCTCGAGGCGCGCCTGCGAAACCTGCGCGCTCAGGAAGCGGTTCTGCTGCGGCTCTTCGACAAGGCCTCCACGGTAGCCGCCACGATCCGAGTGCAGTCCGAGCTGGGCCGAGTCCAACTCGAAAGCGAGCAGCTCCAGGGACGGCTTCGCTACCTCGAGGACCAGACCTCGCTGGCCACCTTGAGCATCACCATCGCCGAGAAGGGCGCCGCCCCGGCCACGCGAGGGACTCTGATCAAGGCTTGGGACAGCGCCCTCGGGGGTGCCCTGGGTGTCGTTGCCGCCGTGATCGTGGGGGCGGGCACGCTGCTCCCCGTCGTGCTTCTCCTCCTGGCCGGCGTTGTTATCTTCCGCCAGGTGAGGCCGCGGTTTACGTCGTGAGGTCCACCGAACGGCCCGACTTGAGGATCTCGAGCACCGCCTGAGCGTCGTCGTCTTCGACCCTGACAGGCTCACCGGCCTTGCGATCGAAGCCGAAGGCGCGGCTCAAGTTCTCCTCGGCCCGGCCGAGCGCCTTCTCGGCGGCGCTCAGCTTGATCCTAAGGTCGGTCTCCCGGCTGCGGGCCTCTTCGAGCTCGACCTCCAGCTTCTCTAGCCGAAGGTTCTGTTGCTCGCCCTGGGTCGCGAAGGCCTCGACCTGAGCGGCACGCAAGGAGTCGTCGCGGGCAAGCTCGATGAGCCGATCGACCACGGCACGTCCGACGTCGTCGTAGTCGATACGGACGTTCTTGCGTCCTCCTTTGGCCGGAGCAGAGGACTGTGCATCCTCTAGCGTCACCTCATCGGTCGATTGCACGGCGATGATCGTGTCCCGCCCCCGGCGGCCCCGCTGGATCACCTCGATCCGGCCGAGCCCTTCCAACAGCTTCACCGCTTCGGCAGAGCGAACTGAGTTGAGGCCGGCTTCCGTCGCGACCTGTCGCAGCTTGCCTTCGAACTGAGCATCGACTGCGGCCTGGTCGAGAGCGTTGAGTAGACGTGTTGCTAAAAGGTGGAGGTTCGTACGAGCCATGTGACTGCTTTCTGTCGGGAGGATTCGCAGACTACATGAAGCAATCTAGTACGGGATACCCACTCTGAAAAGTAACGTGGGAGCAATCTCAGAACTATATGTGCTCCACACGGGAGGAACGGACGACTGGAGACTTGATTTCAGTCCCGGAAGAGGATCTGGGTGATGCGGGCCCGCAGCTCCTGCGGACATGAGCCGTGCCGCCGCTGCCGGGAAACGATCACCGTGACTCGCTTCTGCAGGCCGAAACGCTCGTGGCAGGGGCCGCACTCTTCGAGATGGACGCTGATCTCGCGACGCTCGGACTCGCTGAGCACCTCCTCGTCGAGATAGAGGTAGATCTGCTCGAGCGTGGTCCGGCAGTACTCCTTCATTTCCCCTTGCTCGCTGTCATGGTCCTGGGTCCCGTCCATCGCCGGTAGGGTCGTCCTTGACGATCCCTCGATCTCTGGCTATGTCCCACAACCGTTTCTGCAATGACTTTCTTCCCCTGTGCAGGCGCGACATAACGGTCCCCATGGGGACGTCCATGATTTCGGCCATCTCGGCGTAGGAAAAACCTTCCATGTCGGATAGGACCACGGCCAGTCGGAACTGGTCGGGCAGCTCCTCGATCGCCTGCAGGATGTCCGTGTCCACCAGTTCGTCCAGCACCAGGGACTCGGGGGTCTCGGTGAACTGGATGTCGTGGTTCTTGAGCTCTTGATAGAGGTCGAAGTCCTCGATTTCGTCCGTGGACACCTTCTGAGGTTCCCTCTGCTTCTTGCGGTAGATGTTGATGTAGGCGTTGGTCATGATGCGGAAAAGCCACGCCTTCAGATTCGTTCCCGCCTCGAAGCGATCGAAGGCGCGATAGGCACGGAGCATCGTTTCCTGGACCAGGTCCTCGGCGTCGGCGGGGTTGCGGGTCATGCGCAGGGCGCCGCCGTAGAGGGAGTCGAGCAGGGGAGGGACATCCTCCTGGAATCGTTGCTTGTCTTCCTCTGCGAGGCCTGTGGCCCTTGAGTCAGCCACCCGCTTTGGTCCCCGCTGAGCCCTCGAGCATGCTCGACTCGAAGCTGAACAGCAGCCCCTCTCGCCTTCGGTGGGTCTCGAGGGCAATGTCGATCAACGTGTCCACCAGCTCCTCGAAAGAGACTCCTGCAGGCTCCCACAGATAGAAAGCCAGGGATCCGGGGACGGTGTTGATCTCCATGACCCAGCTTTGTTGGGCGCCCTGGTCCACGAAAGCGTCGATGCGGGCGACTCCGGAGGCATCTATCGCCCGAAAGGCGGCCACTGCACTGTCCTGCACCATCTTGGTGAGGCGGTCCGAGATCGGGGCCGGGAGGCGCCGTTCCTGGCTCACCATGCCCGACGACTTGGGGGCCGCCTCTTGCTTTCCGCCCCTCAGGTACTTGTCGGAGAAGGTCAGGAAGTGCTCCCAGGGAACGGGCTGCTCGCAGAGTGAGGGCCGGGGCTCCACCCCCGCGCCGCCGAGGACCGCGCAATTGACCTCGATGCAGCCCTCCATCGAGCGCTCGACCAGGATCCTGCGGTCGTAGCGACGGGCGACTTCGAGTGCTTGTGCCAAGCCGGCGCGGTCCTCGGCCCTCCCGATTCCGACGCTGGAACCGAGCCGTGCCGGCTTGACGAACATCGGATAGACCAGGGAGCTTTCGATCTCGTCGAGCGTGCGGCCGGAATCGGCTTCGAGCCGCTCTGTTTCCACCAGCACATGGGGGACCACCGCCAGCCCCGCCGCCTGAAAGGTGGCCTTCATGATCACCTTGTCCATGCCTGCGGCGGAGCCCGGCACCCCCGAGCCAACGTAGGGGATGCCGGCTAGTTCCAGGAGGCCTTGCAGGGTACCGTCCTCGCCAAAGGTCCCGTGGATGGCGGGGACCACGACGTCGAGCGGTATCGTGCGGGCCCGCTTGAGCCGCCCGCCCGGCAGATAGAGCCCTCCTCGGGCCCTGGTAGCGGGGATCCAAGCTTCGTCCGCGACCTCGTCCCAGGTCCTGCGCCGGTAGACGGCGAGGTCGTTGAGTGCCTGAGAGTGCAGCCAGCGACCCTCTCGGGTGACGTAGATCGGGATCACGTTGTGGCGGGGAGCGAGCGCGGCCATGACCTGATGGGCGGTGACGATCGAGACGTCGTGCTCGACCGAGCGCCCGCCGAAGATCACGCCTACGTCCAATCTGTCCATTACGGGCAGTCTAGAGGTTGCCCCGTTTTCGGATGCCGAGTGGTGGTCAGATGCTCTATATGGTCATCTCATGACCACTCGGCCATCGATCTATACTCAGTAGGCCATCGAAGCCGCCCGTCACCGGTGTGGAGCTCAGGCGGACCGTGTCCGAGACATTCGTGCGCTTCGCCGCGATGCTCGGCCGAGATGAAATCGCCTTCTGTGAATGGAGCGTTGACCTCTCGAGTGGTGGAGAGATTCCGGCCTTGACCGCCTGGGTGGAGGTGGCCGATCTATGGGTGCAGGACGACTGGTGCAACCGGGGCGTCGGGTCATGGCTCGTGAAGAGTGCGAGCGCCTGGCTGCGGCTCGGAGAGTACGGGCGAGCAATCCTGGCAGTCTCTTTCGAACAGGAACGTTCAGGAGCGACTCGCTTCTACGAGCATCTCGGCCGGCGCATGCTTACGCGATTGCGACGAGGACATGCACGCACGACCCCTTCAGCCGAGGGTTGAGCTTGTGGTCGATATACGGATTCTGGCCACTCATGAGTTTTCCGAAGCAGGATTGCAGACGCTTCGTGAGCTGCTGGGCGAGTCCTTTGAGGACGGCTTCCGAGACGACGACTGGGACCACACGGTAGGCGGGCTACACGTTCTCGCCGTAGAGGATGGCGGCATCGTCTCTCATGCCGCAGTCGTTGAACGGCTTCTGACGGCAGAAGAGCGGCCGCTTCGAACCGGCTATGTCGAGGGCGTCGCCACGCCGCTCGAGCATCGGGGGAAGGATCATGCCTCCACGGTCATGCGAGAGATCGGCGAGCTCATTCGTGGGAGCTACGAGCTTGGGGGCCTTTCCACCGGCCTCCCGGATTTCTATGCCCGCCTCGGATGGGAGCTGTGGCATGGCCCCACGTACACGAGCTCACCCAGGGGGGTGCAGCGGACGGCCGAGGATGACGGCGGGGTCATGATCCTTCGAACCAAGTTGACGCAAGATCTTGAAACGACGCTCCCGCTGGTGTGCGACTGGCGTTCGGGCGACGTCTGGTGACGCTTTTACAGAGGTATTGGTCGCAGCCCGCCGGCCGCAACGCCGAGCTTCCGCCGGGGATTCAACCCTCGTAGTGGTCCGGCAGGTCGTTCTCGAACAGGACCGCATCTCCCGGCCCCAGCAACGACGCCAGCTGCGCCTGCGCATCGGCGAGGGAGTCGACTTCGACGACTCGAGCAGAGGCGCCCTTCGCCCCCCGCAGGAGAGCGGCCCGGTTTGCCTTGGCGACCAATACGACGGTGTCGGCGACGGCGGCGGCCCGGCGGCCGAGCTCTTCGTTGGCCTGCTCCTGCAAAGCTCCGAGTTCGATGATCCCGGGCGTGACGACCACGCGTCGGCGAGCGGGCAGCGCCTCGAGTACTTCGAGCGCGGCGGCGGCGCCGTCGGAGTTCGAGTTATAGGCGTCGTCGATAACGGTGACGCCCCCGGCCCCCTCGATCAGTTGCAGCCGGTGCTCGACCGGGGCGAGGGCCGCGATGGGCGCGACGAGGTCCGGCAATCGGCGACCGGCGGCCAGGGCCACCGCGGCCCCCGCAAGTACGTGTCCGATCGAGTGGCGACCCAGCAGCCGAGTCGAGGCCTCCCTGCTCTCGCCCGAGCGAGCGTCTACGAGCTTGAAGTGAGTGCCTGATCGAGTGGTGGAGAGATCCGAGGCAGTGACGTGTGGGCCGGCTGCTGCCAGCAACCCGTAGCGAACGACTTCCACACGTTCGGTTGCATCGGCCAGTGCCTGGACTGCGGGGTCGTCGACGTTCATCACCGCTATGCCGTTCTCGGGGAGCGCTTCGATGAGCTCGTACTTGGCCGTGGCGATCGACTCGAGCGAACCAAAGGTTTCGAGGTGAGCAGAGCCGATGGCGGTCAGCACTCCAATGTGAGGACGCACCAACCGGCAGAGCTCTGCGATGTCGCCTGGGTGCCGGGCTCCCATCTCCACTATGAAGAAGCGGTGGCGTTCCTCGAGGCCTTCGTTGATGGTTCGCACCACACCCAGCGGAGTGTTGAACGAGCCGGGTGTGGCCATGACCTGTTGGGCCGGCGCAATCAATCCCTGCACCGCGGCCCGGGTGGAGGTCTTGCCAAAGGATCCTGTGATCCCCACTACCAGAGGGCCGATCTGCGTGAGCAGGGCCTGGGCCCGGCTCGTAAAGCGCCGGTTGATGGCGGTCTGCACCGGAGTGAGAAGGACATCTGCCGCAGTCAATAGCGTCGGCGAGCCCACTATCAACAGCGCGGTCACCACCGCCCAGGTTCCAACATCTGCGGGCCAACCACCCAGAAGGAGATGGGCGAACCCCGGCAGGAGCAGCGAGCCGACGACGAAGAGCGCAAGGGAGACAACGAGGGTGCGACGGGCGCGTCCCGTCATCACCAACGGCTTCTTTTGCGGAGCGGCGGCCAGCCAGAGCGCTCGCCGAGGATGCCGTTTGCACCACTCTAAGAAGGGCCCCCGCTTGTAACCCTCGAGTTGGAAGACGTGCAGCCCCCGCTTGAGTCTGAAGTACTGAACGATGGTCAGTGCAGGGATGAACCCGAAAATGATCGTTCGCAACAGCAGCGAGTAGGCGAAAAACGGATCGGCCCGGCCCATTAGTCGAGGAAGTGGCGGGTAATCCGGCAGAAGCGATCGGGCTCCTCCAGATAGGCGAAGTGGCCCGCCCCCTCGAAGATGATGAGCCCTGCATCCGGGATCAGCTCCTCCATCCGGCGACCATGTGCCACCGGAACGGCATCGTCCTCGCTGCCCCAGATAAGAAGGGTGGAGGATTCGACTGCGGGGAGCGTTCCCGAAAGATCCTCATTGACGACCCTCACCAGAACCGGGCGCAGCGGCCCCGCCTCCTGGTAATCGGCCGAGGCGACGCTCTCGTAGACACTCCGCTTGAGGCGCCGGCCCGCGGGTCCTAGGCGCCCGGCCACCCTTCCGCCCTTGGAAGCCGCCTTCTTGAGCCTGCCCTTCATGGTGGGCGGGCTTCGAAGCCCTGAGGGTGCCTGGAGGATGAGCCGGTCGACGTAAGAGGGCTCGGTGGCGGCGATGAACATCGACGTGCGCGCTCCAAAGGAATGCCCGACGAAGTGGGCTCTCTCGATCTCCAGCTCATCCAGGATCTCGCACACATGGACCGCGTAATCCGACGTGCCCCACTCCTGTGGTGGGACTGCGGACTCGCCGAACCCTGGCAGATCGATTGCCACGAGCCGGTAGGCGGGGGCCAGGCACGTGAGCACCGGTGTCATCGACTCGATGCGGCCGCCCCATCCGTGAAGTACGACCACGGGGTGCCCCACCCCCGAGTCGAGCACCCGGGTGCGGCGACCCTCCGGTGCCAGGAAGAAGGAAGACGAGGTCATCAGCCCCCAGAGCTAGCGGCGGCGAGGAGGCCTGCGGGAGCGTCGGTGCTGCCGCTGCTTGGGATTCTTGCGTCGTCGCTCGGGCTGCACCGCGGTGGGCCTGGGACGCTCGGACTGCGCCTTGGTGATGGCTCGGGTGATCTCCTCGGTGGTCGAGACATCGCTCTCGCCGCCGCTCAGCATTAGTTGAAGAAGCACCGAGCGCTCGAACTCCTCGGTCGAGCCGGTAATCTTCTGGCGCGATCCCGCCGGAGTGTCCCACTCGGCGATGATCCGCCCTGCGTGGGCAACGCCCACCCGCAGCGGGATCGTGCCTACCCTTCCCTGCCACACCAGTTCGTTGGTCTCCATCACTCCCACTCTCTCATTTTCGGTTCAGCCAACCTCTGCTCTTACACGACACCGGGAATTGCCCTGATTCGCTCGTTTCCCCCGTTTACTTCCTCTCGTTTTTCGCTAGACAATCGCCTTGTGACCGCAGTGTGACCATGAAAACGGGAACAGTCACCCTTTTGTTCACCGACCTGGTCGGTTCCTCAGAGCTGATCCAGCGACTCGGAGACGACGCCGCGGACCGCGTCCGGCGCCGCTACTTCCGTCTGCTCAGAGACTCCGTGCAGCGCTGCGGCGGCGACGAGGTCAAGAGCCTCGGGGACGGGCTCATGGTGGTCTTTCCCAGCGCAGTAGATGCCGTTTCGTGCGCCGTCGCCATGCAGCAATCCATTCACAATCATAACTCCGAGCACGAGGATGAGGGGCTTCAGCTCCGAGTGGGGCTGCATGCCGGCGAGCCCGTCCGCGAAGGAGGCGACTTCTTCGGTCAGTCGGTGGTCATCGCCAAGCGGATCTGCGACGGTGCTCAGGGCGGTCAGATCGTGGCCTCCGAACTCGTCCACGACATCGTTGGAAGCCGCGGCGCCTTCGAGTGGAAGGAGCTGGGATGGATCGCGCTCAAAGGGGTGGCGGCACCGGTCTCGTGCTGTGAGCTTGCATGGTCCCCGGCCCCCACTGGTCCTTCCCCCCGGCCGCTCAAAGGCCCCCGCCGCAGCCGGCTGCCGATGCGTCGCGCCCCGGCTGGGGGGCGCCCGGCAAGAAACCTATCCCTTGCTTCTCCTCGCCTTCAGGGAGCGGTGGCTGCAGCAGTGACCCTGGGTTTGGTAGTGGCAGGCATCTTTGCCGTGGACTCGAAGCTGGGCCTGCAGGCCAATTCCTCTCTAGAGCTGGATTGGGTCGTGGTCGACCCTTCTACGTCAGGCCTCGGCGGCCCCGGCAATCAGAGGATCAACCGTTTGCTGTCCTCCGAGAAGGGGTTCGTAGCGGTCGGCCAGGATGATGCCTCCGGGAGCCCCGACGCCGCGGTGTGGACGTCCGGGAACGGGGCCACATGGACTCGGCAAGCCCCCGACGCTCTGACCGAGCCCGGAGGGCAGGGGATGCTGGGAGTCGCGGCGGGCGGGCCCGGCCTCGTCGGCGTGGGCTTCAGGGGTCACGGCGGGACCCTCGACGCCGCCGTGTGGACCTCCAAGGACGGAAGGGAATGGACGGCTGTCGAAGGCGACCCCGGCCTCGAGGGTCCGAGAAATGAGGTCATGAATCGCGTCGCTCAGACCGAGGTCGGTCTTGTCGCGGTCGGCTATCAGGGCCTGGGAGGAGACCGGGATGCCGCTGCGTGGGTGTCAGATGATGGCTTCGCCTGGCACCAGGCGGAGGTTCCCGAGCAACAACGCGACCAGGGAACGCAGGAGATGCGCGGTATCGCTGCGCGGGGGGAGAACCTCGTAGCCGTGGGGGAGGAGGGCGTCTCCGGCAACTACGACGCCGCGGCGTGGTTCTCGAAGGACGGCACCAGATGGCAACGCCGGCCGCAGCCGGCCGACGTTTTTGGGGGGCCGGGGGAGCAGATCATGACCTCGCTGGTTGCCTCGGGCTCAGGTTTCGTAGCGGTTGGTTGGAGCACTGTCACGTCCGACCTGGACGCACAGGTGTGGTCCTCCGAGGACGGGATGAAGTGGAGCCGCCTGAGCTACGACGAAGCGATCTTCGGCGGCGCTGAGGATCAGCTCCTGTGGGGCGTTGTTTTTTCCGAGGGCACCTTCATCGCAGTGGGCCGTGACGATGAAGGCGGCGGATCGGATGCCGCGGTGTGGACCTCAGAGGATGGTTTGGACTGGTCACGCACACCGAGTGATGAGAGCGTTTTCGGAGGCGACCGCGGTCAGGAGATGAAGTTCGTGGCCGCTGCCGGGTCGCGGCTGGTGGGTGCGGGTTGGGACAAGGAGGATGCTGCGATCTGGTGGGCCGACCTGCCCGAGCGTTAGAACGCCGCCCCCTTGACTGCGACCGACTACGACGAGGTCAGGGAAAGCTCCAACTCGTCCACGACGCGGGCGGGATCCCCTTTGTAGAGGGCCGATCCCACAACGAAGCGATCTGCGCCGGCGGCTGCAGGCTGTGCGATCGTGGCGGCCGATATGCCTCCGTCGACCTCGAGCCACACGTCGCGACCGGACCCCCCGATCAGATCGCGCGCCGCGGCGATCTTCGGGTCCATGGCCCCGATATAACTCTGCCCACCGAAACCCGGGTTTACGGTCATGACCAATAGAAGATCCAGGAGATCGATCACGTGGACGCACACTTCGAGTGGCGTCGATGGATTCAGAGCCAACCCCGCTTTGGCCCCGAGGTTGTGGATCTCCTCGAGCGTCCGGTGCAGGTGTGTGCACGTCTCCGCGTGGACGATGATCGTGGCGCAGCCTGCTTCCACGTACTCAGCGAGGTAACGCTCGGGGGCGTCGATCATCAAGTGGGCCTCGAAAGGAAGCTCGGTCGCCGGCCTGCAGGCGCCGATGACTCCTGCGCCAATCGTCAGGTTCGGCACGAAGTGGCCGTCCATGACATCCCACTGGATCGCATCCAGCCCGGCCCCCTCGAGGGTGGTACAGACCTCGCCCAAGCGCGCGAGGTCCGCGTTCAGCACCGAGGCGACGAGCTGGTTTTCCACAACCCCACGCTAACCGGGGTGACGAACAACCAGCGGTCCGTCGCACAACAACTACCTGTTCAAGGCTCACGCTGCGAACGCAGGAGGGCCAAGAACAGCATCGCAGAACGGGGAAGCTCGGACCCCTCGACATAAAGCACATGCCAGGGCCGTTGCAACGGTGTCCCCTGCACCCGCAAACGCACCACGATTTCTGACTGAATCTCGACTGTCACAGCATCCAGGGAGATCAGAGTGATCCCCAAACCCGCCGTTGCAGCGTGCTTTATTGCCCCGTTGCTTCCCACCGTCATCACCGAGCGCGGCGCGATGCCCGAGACAGACCAGAACTCCTCCGTCGCCTCGCGCGTTCCGGACCCCGGCTCCCGCAGGAGCCATGTCTCCTCCGACAGCGCGATCGGTTGGATCGAGCGCCGTTTACGCAATGGGTGGGCCGGGTGGGCGACGATGGAGAGCTCGTTGTCAAGAAAAGCTTCACCCGCTATTCCCGATGATGGCGGCGGCCGGCCTCCCACGGCCAGATCCGTTTGGTGGTCGATCAGGCGACTGATGGCGGTCGCTCGGTTTCCGACCTCGAGCGATATCTGAATCTCCGGGTGACGTTCGCGGTACTGCGCCAGCAGGACGGGCAGTACGTACTCCCCGGCCGTAGTCACGCCTGCGATCCGCAGGTGGCCTGGTGCGCCTGCCGCTTCTCGTGCCGCCTGAACGGCACGTTCGGATAGACCCAGAATCTGTGTTGCATAGCGTGCAAGCTCACGGCCGGCCGCCGTCAGCCGGATCCCCCGTCCCGCCGGCTCGATCAGCGACACTTCCAGCTCGCGAGCAAGAGAGCCGACGGCCGACGAAACCGAGGGCTCGGTAACGACGAGTGCCGCAGCGGCCCCCCGAATGGAGCCCGCTCGGGCTACCTCGACGAAGGTTCGTAGTTGTCCAAAGGTCATTTTAGTTAAGCTTAAGCCTAAGAGTAGCCTGAAACGTTTACATTGAGATCTTGCTTACAGGGGCGTACTCTTTAGGGCGGCGGGCAGCGGATAGAGCAGCGGATAAGAAGTGGAGCGAGAGATGGCCCCAGGCAACGGGAACGAAAGCAAGCGAGACCGGTTCCTCGCCGGCGTTATTCCCTACAAAGAGATGGGCTATTGGCGGCCCGACTACGAGCCTGAAGAGACCGACATAATCGCAGCCTTCCGCATTACCCCGCAGTCGGGGGTCGATCCTGAAGAGGCGGCGGCCGCCGTAGCAGGAGAATCGTCGACTGCCACCTGGACGGTGGTGTGGACGGATCAGTTGACTGCGTATGAGAACTACCAGGCAAAGGCCTACAGGGTCACACCGGTGCCGGGTGCCGACCCCCCTCAGTGGATCGCCTACATCGCCTATAAGCTCGACCTCTTCGAAGAAGGCTCGATCCCCAATCTGACATCTTCGATCATCGGCAACGTTTTCGGGTTCAAGGCGCTGCGCGCTCTTCGGCTCGAGGATCTGCGAATCCCACAGGCATACCTGAAGACGTTCCAGGGCCCTCCGCACGGGATCATCCAAGAGCGCGAGATGATCAACAAGTACGGGCGGCCGCTGCTGGGTGCGACCACCAAGCCCAAGCTCGGACTCTCGCCGAGAAACTACGGGCGGGTTGTGTACGAGGCGCTTCGGGGCGGACTGGACTTCGTCAAGGACGACGAGAACACCAACTCACAACCCTTTAACCGCTGGCGCGAACGCTACCTTTACTGCATGGAAGCCGTCCACCGGGCGATGGAGCAAACAGGTGAGGTCAAGGGCCACTACCTGAACGTCACGGCCTCGACCATGGAGGAGATGTATGAGCGCGCCGAGTTCGCCAAGGAACTCGGAAGCGTGATCATCATGATCGACCTGACGATCGGGTTCACCGCAATGCAGTCGATGTCGAAGTGGGCGCGCGCCAACAGCGTGCTACTTCACCTCTATCGTGCTGGGCACTCCACTTACACGCGCCAAAAGAACCACGGCGTAAATTTCCGTGTCCTTGCAAAGTGGTGCCGGATGATCGGAGTGGACCATATTCATGCAGGAACCGTTGTCGGAAAGCTCGAGGGGG
>JBPCPZ010000035.1:0-9669 GCA_050998655.1 Actinomycetota bacterium | reverse complement strand
GGAGGTTGCCGCTTTCGTCACGCGCTGATAAGAGACGCGGCCTACCGTTCGATCTCCAAGGCCCGACGAGCAAGGTTGCACGAGCGCCTTGCGCTATGGATGGACGTGTCCCTAGGTCCGCGCGTCTCGGAGTACGCCGAGATTATCGGATACCATTTTGAGCAGGCATTCAGGCTGCGCAGGGACTTGGTGCCGCGCGACAGTAGCCTGCGCGAGTTGGCTTACAGCGCAGCGCAAAGGCTGTCGGCCGCAGGAACCAGGGCCCACGGTCGAGACGACATGGAAGCCGTCAAGAACCTGATGGGCAGGGCGAAGCAGCTCTATGAAGCTGCCGATACCAAGCCGCTGGAAGTATTGACGGCGCTGGGCGACGCTCTGATCGACCTGCGCGACATGAGCGGCTGCGAACAGCTTGCCGGGGAGGTGGAGGTCATCTCTCAGCGCACGGGAGACCGCCGCTTCGAAGCCTACGCCCGCTGGCTACGATCGTCGATCGAGGCCCGCAAAGGACCCAACTACACGACCGCCAATATCCTCGCGGAGGCACAGGCGGTCATCGAGTTATGCACTCAGATCGGCGACGAACCCGGGCGGGCGAGAGGACTAAGCTTCCTAACGTGGGGTTACGTCACTGCGGGCATGAACGCGCTTGCCGTGGAGTCGGGCCGGGCGGCGCGCGACGCGGCGCGACAGGCCGGCAGCACTCACGACGAGGCGTGGTCCCGAGAGATAACCCTTGACTCGATGGTGATCGGGCCCACTCCTGCCTCGGAAGCTCTCGCCGAGGTCGAAGAGTCCTTGCGATGGGCACAAGAGGTCTCGAACCGGCGCATGGAGGCAGTCTGGTACTACAAGCGCGCCGAGCTCGAGATCATGTTGGGGCGAAAGGAGGCCGCGAGAGACTCGATCCTTGCAGGACAAGCGGTCGTGGATGATCTGGGCTCGAGCGACACACTGATAGTGGCTCGCTGCTTCGACGCGTTCGACACTTATGTACATCTCGGCATGACGGAGCTTGCAGAAACAGAGCTTGCGGCCTGCGACCGGATATTCGTGGAAGCTGACGAGGCATCGATTGCCGCGAGTGTGAAAGCGAGGTGGGCCGAGCTTCTCGTCAGCCAGGGCCGATACGAACAAGCGGAAACCTTGACCGACGCAAGCGAGAGCACGACCAGTTCCGATGACCCCGACGTCCACATCCGTTGTCTCATCAACAGGGCCAGGATAGAAACACATCAGGCCCATCATCAGCGGGCGGAAAAGCTCGCGGGGGAGGCGTGCACCGCGGCGGACATGACCGACTGGCTCAACCTACGCGGCCAGGCGCGCTTGTGTCTGGGAGATGTACACGCGGCCCACGGCCGAAAGGAGAACGCGGCCCGAGAGTTCGTGCACGCACAGGAGCTATTCGACCAGAAGGAGAACGTCCTGCTGGCCGCGATCGCAAGCCGCCGGGTAAGTGACAGCTGACCTTTTCCACGTCAGCAGCGCTCAGCGCTGCAGAGCGCGTAAAGGTCGGCTCAAGGCAGGTCGTAGGCACGCCAACGAATGACCCAGCTGATCGTGCGCTGTTCATCGAGAGCGCCGAGGGTTTCCTCGGCCCACGTCCGCACCACCGCCGCTGCGTCGGTTCTCTGTTCCTGAGAGGCGTTCCAGGTGGCGGAGTAGAGGCCGGCTTCGAGATCGTCGATGATCGCGCCGAACGTCACCTGTTGACTGGCCTTGACGTGCTCGAGCAGGCGCAGCGACGCACCTAGCTCGGCGAACGCGTCGTCGAGCTCTGAGGGATCCTGCATTCCGGGGCGGCTGCCACCGATCTCGTCATTGAAGCGCTGCGAGATAGTTGCCGAGTCGCCCTTTACGAGTCCGCCGGGATCGACCAACACCGCACCACCTGCGGCGACCACTCGCAAGAGCTCTGATACGGCTTGCCGCCAGTTCGGAATGAGATGGAGAACGTGACATGCAAAGGCTGCTCCGAAAACGTTATCCGCGAACGGGAGGCGTGTCGAGTCGGCGATCGCCAGGGGAAGTTCGGAACCGCCCGGCTTGTCCCTGAGCTTGTCCAACATAGGAGCGGAGATGTCGATGCCATAGAGCTCGAGGCCGGCGCGGTGAAGAGGGTATCCGATGCGGCCGGTGCCGATCCCGATCTCGAGCACACGATCCCTGTTCGAGAGCTCGCTCAAGAGCAGTTCTGTGACGGCCGTCGCTGCCTCCGCCGGCAGCGCCCGGGTGCGATCGTAGTAGTGGCTGGCTCGGTCGAAGGACAGGGACTCTCGGGTCGGGGGCATGAGATGACGATACGCGACCCGTCGCGATCTTTTCACCGTGTACCCGCGCTCTCAGCGCGGGATGTGATGAAAAAGTCGGTCACCTGCTGGGAGGCCTTGTAGCGACGTCGCCGGCCACTCTCACGATGCGCCACAATTGCACCGATGAGAGCGAGAAGCTTGGTTGTGCCTGCGCTGACCTCGCTATTGATGCTGGCGGCACCTTCGGCCCGACCGGCCGGCGGCCAGAGATGCGGGGGACGGCTCCCTACGATCGTCGGAACGGTGGGCCAGGACCGCATTCGCGGCACGAACCGGGCAGACGTGATCGTCGGTCTTGCGGGCCGAGACATCATCAGAGGGCGGGGTGGGCGCGACCGGGTCTGTGGAAACAGGGGCCGGGATGACCTGCGCGGTGGCGAACGGAGGGATCGCCTCGCAGGCAACCGCGGCAACGACACGCTCGCGGGGGGTCCGGGACGCAATCACCTCAAGGGGGGCTTGGGCAAGCGCGACTACTGCGTAGTCAACGACGACCGCCACTCCGGCTGCGAGTTGGTGGAAGTGCCGGGCGACTAATCCTTGGCCCGGGCTATGAACGTCACCCACTCGACGAAGTCTTCGCCCTCGATGCGAAACCGGTAGCAACCGCCAGCGCGAATCAGCGTAGCGGAGGGCCCGTATCGCCCACTCTCCGCCATCCGGTTCCGAATGCTCTGCCCGCGTCTCCCTGGCTCCAAGCACGACCCGCTCAGAAGAGTCGACATGGAGCTCAGCCAATTTCTCTCCGGGAAAACCGGATGCTGCGTTGAAACGAAGCTCATTGGGCCCCTCGATCTGGTTCCCGGTTATCGTGACTGCGCCCCCGTACTCGGGAGCGATCGCCCACAACGTCTTGTAGTAGTACCAACCGTTGTGCTCCTTGGTGTCAACTGTGTAGTGGACGATGTCGGCCGTCCCCAACCCGACAAACACGGGCCCACGCCCCCGCGCGTACGCCACGCCATTAACTTCGCTTCTCACATCCGGTACCCGTTTCCGTGAACAGGTTGCAGGAGCTCTCGCAACACCCTCGCCTTGTGAGGTCGCGGTGACTTCTTGCTCCGCTCGCGGACCCTCGTCGCCGTCTGTGCAGGCGAAGAGCATTGCCACAACAAGGAGGGCTCCCGCGAGTCCTATCCGTTTGGCCAGTATCACCATCGGACGTTCCCACTTGCTTCCTAGTTCGCCGCCGGGCGCTGACTAAAGGGCCGTGAAAACTTCCTCGGCTGCGGTGGCTACTCGCTCGAGGTGGGCCTCGGTGTGCGTGGTCGATAGGAACAGCGCCGCGAAGCGGGACGGGGGCAGGGAGACGCCTCGCTCCAACATGGCTCGAAAGAAGCGGCCGTAGAGAGCTCCGTCGGTGGCGGCGGCCTGCTCGAAGTTCGTGACGCTCTCTGCAGCAAAGAAGAAGCCGGCGAGCCCGCCTATGGCCGAGGCGACCAACTCGATGTTCGCCGACGAGGCCGCATCGACCAGCGCGCGGGCCAGCGAACGGCCCTTTTCCTGCAGAGCATCGTGAAGTCCGGCATTGGCGGTCATCATCTCGAGCGTCCTGAGCCCGGCCGCCATCGCAACCGTATTGCCTGACAGGGTTCCCGCCTGATACACCGGGCCCACCGGGGCGAGGTTTTCCATGACCTCTGCAGGGCCACACAAGGCGGCGGCCGGCAGCCCTCCACCGAGGATCTTTCCGAGCATCACCAGATCGGCGCGCACCCCAAAGCGTTCCTGGGCGCCACCGGGCCCGATCCGAAAGCCCGAAATGACCTCGTCGAACACAAGCAGCGCGCCGGTCTCATTAGCAAGCGTCCGCAGTCCCGCAAGGAAGCCTTCGGCGGGAAGAACCAGGCCCATGTTGGCGGCGACGGGCTCAACCAGAATCGCGGCGAGATCTTCCCCCCAAATATCGGCCGCCGCCTCGATCGCGTCGATATCGTTGTAGGGAGCGACCACGGTGTCCGTCGTCGTTCCGACTGTGACGCCGGGGGTTGCGGGGATGCCGAGAGTAGCCACACCCGAGCCCGCCTCGACCAGAAGCGCGTCGAGGTGCCCGTGGTAGCAGCCGCTCAACTTGAGCACCTTGGCGCGCCCCGTGACTCCGCGCGCCAAGCGCACCGCGGTCATTCCCGCCTCCGTGCCCGACGACACGAAACGGACCTGCTCGATCCCGGGGACAAGCGAGACGACCTTGCGGGCGAGCTCGACCTCGAGCTCTGAAGGAGTACCGAACGAGGTCCCGCGCGCCGCCGCCTCGGACACCGCCCCGACGACCTCGGGGTGAGCGTGTCCGAACAGCAGCGCCCCCCAACTCTGCACCAGGTCTACGAACGAGTTCCCGTCTACATCGAAGAGCAGTGCCCCTTCCCCGCGCGCCACGAAAAACGGATCGGCCTCCACCGCAGAGAAGGCGCGCACCGGGGAGGACACTCCGCCGGGCATGAGCGTGCGGGCCTCGGCGAAGAGCTTGTCGGATGCAGCGCGGCTCAACTCAACCATTCGGCTGCACTCTTGGCGGAATAAGTGACAATCAAGTCGGCGCCGGCGCGCCGCATCGAGGTCAACGCCTCCAGCACCGCGGCGCGCTCGTCGAGCCAGCCGTTTCGGGCAGCCGCTTTGATCATCGAGTACTCACCCGAGACGCTGTAGGCGGCCACGGGGTAATCAAAACGCTCTTTGAGCCCACGGACGATATCAAGGTACGCGAGCGCCGGCTTGACCATGAGCGCGTCGGCCCCCTCGTCGATGTCGAGCTTGGCCTCCCGCATAGCTTCTGAGTAATTCGCAGGGTCCTGCTGATGGCTCCGCCTGTCCCCGAAGCGCGGCGCGCCCTCGGCTGCGTCGCGAAAGGGCCCGTAGAAACTGGACGCGTACTTGACCGCATAGGACAGAATCGGAGTCTGCTTGAAGCCGCACTCGTCGAGCGCGGCGCGAATGGCCTTGACCTGACCGTCCATCATCCCCGAAGGGGCCACCACGTCCGCGCCCGCCTTCGCCTGCGAGCAGGCGATCTGCCCGTAGACCTCGATCGTGGAGTCGTTGTCGACGTCGTCTCCTGTGAGCAGCCCGCAGTGGCCGTGGTCGGTGTATTCGCACAAACAGAGGTCGGCGATGACGATCATCTCGCCGGAGACCTCATCCTTGAGAGCGCGTATCGCCTGCTGGATGATCCCGCTGGGACTGTGCGCCTGAGACCCCAACGGGTCCTTGCGGCTCGGCACCCCGAACAACAACACCCCCGAGACTCCAAGCCCCGCCAGCGCCCGTGCCTCCTTGCGCGCGCTGTCGAGCGTGTGCTGCATTACGCCGGGCATCGAGGCAATCTCGGCCGGGGACTCGAGGCCTTCCTTCAGAAACAGCGGGGCGATGAGGTTCGACGGCTGCAGGCGAGTCTCCGCAAACGCGACCCTCAGCGCGGGACTTCCCCGCAGCCTTCTCGGACGCTCGGTCGGAAAGGGGCTCATGTGTCCATCGTGCCACGGACCTCGAGACGCTCCGTGAGAGCCCGGACAATCCCTTCGGCAGTGTGCTCGACGGCTACCAGGTCGACTCGAAAGCCCGCCGCTTCGGCGACCGCCGCAGTCTGGGGGCCGATACAGACGACGAGCCGCGGGGACGAATCGCCGGGTGCGAGCCCCAGCTGCGAAGGAACGGCCACCTGCTCGGCGAAGGAGCGAGCGGCGGACCCGCTGGCGAAGGTCAGGACATCGAAGGCTCCAGCGCGCACGGCGTCCGTGGCCGCCCCCCCGCTCCGCATTGGAAGCGTGCGGTAGGCGGCGACCTCATCGGGAATCCAACCAACTGCCCGCAGAGAGTCGAGTAGATGCTGCGGCGCGCCCTCGGCCCGTGGCAGCAACACCTGCCCGGGGCCTCTTCCAATCGCCTCCGCCAGCGCCTGCGCGGTTGCTTCCTGCGGCTCCAGGTCGGCCCGTATGCCCTTTTCCAGAAGGGCGGCGGCGGTTACCGGCCCCACCGCGGCGACCTTGGTGCGGCCGACCGCTCGGGCATCGAGCCCCGCGTGGCCGAGGCGCTCGAAAACCTTGGCCACGGCGTTGACGCTCGTGAAGACGGCCCACGTGTAAAGGCCTTCGGAGAGCTTTCTGAGGGCGAGGTCGAGCTCCGAGAACGACGCCGGGTCGCCCACCGCGATCGTGGGTAGATAGACGACCTCGGCCCCCGCCCCGGTGAGGGCGTCCCCCAGGGGCCCGGACTGCTCCCGGGGCCTCGTCACGACCACCCGCAAGCCGTCGAGCGGGCGTCCACCGTCACCGTGATGCGAAATACTCAACTCGGGCCCGCCTCGGCGTGGACATCGTCCAGGATGTCCTTGCCACCCGACGCGAGAATCGCCTCTGCCAGCTCGATCCCCATTGCCGACGCGTCGGAGGCCGGCCCCGAGATGCGGTCGCGCAACCCATGAGAGCCGTCCGGTGCGCCGAGGAAGCCGGTTACGACGAGGCTCGAGCCGCGCGCAGTAGCGAGACAGCCGAGAGGCACCGAACAGCCGCCTTCCAGTCGCGTCGCGAAAGCCCGCTCGCAGATGAGCTCTGCCTGCGAGCGAGGGTCGCCGAGGGGGGCCAGAAGCGCGGCGAGCTCAGACCGGCCGGCCACGCTCTCGATGGCGAGGGCTCCCTGGCCCGGTGCCGGCACCCACCACGATTCGTCGAGGGGGCCCGCCTCGGTTTGTGCTTCGAGACGCTCGAGGCCGGCAGCGGCCAGCACGGCGGCGTCGATCTCGCCCCGGGCCACGGTGGCGAGCCGGGTGTCGACATTTCCCCGAAGCTCGACGACCTGAAGATCGGGCCGGGCCTCCAAGGCAAGAGCCTGCCGGCGCATGCTGGAGGTGCCGACCCTCGCTCCCGAGGGCAGGGAGCCGAGCCGCTCTTGTCCGCTTGACCCGCGACCCCCGACGATCACGTCCCGGGGATCTCCTCGGCGGGGCACACAGGCGATGACCGCACCCTCGGCCAACTCGGCGGTCAGGTCTTTGGCGGAGTGGACGGCGATGTCGGCGCGGCCGTCGAGGACGGCTCGCTCGACCTCGGCCATGAACAGACCGGTGCCGTCGATGTCGGCGAACGGTCGCCGGTCGCGGTCACCCGAGGTCGTCACCACCTGCAACTCCACGTCGAGCCCGGGGTGGTGCTCGGCCAGCTGAGCGGCGACCAGCTCGGCTTGACGCAGCGCCAAGCGGGAGCCGCGCGTGGCGATCACCAGGTGATCGAGTGGCACGGCGAGATCAGTCTTCGTCGAGCTCGAACAGCTCCCGCAGGGCCGACAGATGGAGCTTGCCCTGTTGAGACGAGGGCATCTCCTTGGCGCGACTGATCGGTTCGTGCAGCAGCTTGGCGACGAGGCGGCGGGAGAGCTTGTCGACGGCCTCCACGGTGGCGTCGTCGACGCCGGCTCGGTGCCGGAAACGCTCCATCTCGGCGGCGCGCGCCTTCTCTGCCTGCGCCACCAAACGGGACACCACCGGCGCGACCTCGTCGGCGCGCTCCCACTCCATGAAGCGGCCCACCTCTGCGGCGACGATCGCCTCGACCTTGGAGACCTCCGAGAGGCGGCTGCCGAAGCTCGTCTCCACGACCCGGGCTAGGTCCTCGAGGTCTCGGACGGTGACGCCCTCGATTCGCCTCACGTCCGGATCGACATCGTGCGGGACCGCGATGTCGATGACCAGCAAGTTCTGTGACGACTCGCGGCGAGAACGGGCGCGACGCATCGTGTCGGCGTCAATTACCGCCCCGGGAGCGGTCGTCGAGCAGATCACAATGTCTGCGTTCGTCAGCGCGGGCTCCAAGTCCTCGAAGGAAAGAGGGGCGGCACCGTACCGCTGCGCGAGATCTCGAGCTCTCTCCTCGCGCCGGTTCACCACGACGACCTCGGTGACGCCGGCTCGTTCGAGCGCCTTCATCGCCAAGCGTCCCATCTTGCCGGCCCCCACCAGCAGCACCTTCTTGCCGGCCAGCGAGCGCTCGGAGAAGGTCCGCCTCGCGAAGTCGACCGCGGCGGAGGACACCGAGACGGGATTGCGAGCGATATCGGTCTCGGCGCGGGCCGCCTTGCCGACCTTGAGGGCCTGCCGAAAGGCGTGCCCCATCGTGCGGTGGACCAGATCCTCTTTCTGGGCGGCCTGAAACGCTCGCCGCACCTGCCCCAGAATCTCCGACTCCCCAATCACCATCGAGTCGATGCCCGAGGCGACTCGGAACAGGTGTCTGATGGCGCCGTCGTCGTGATACGTGTAGAGGTGGTCGGAGAAGTCTTCGGGCGCTATGTGGCGAAACTCACCCAGGAAATTGCGCAGGTCTTGGGCGCCGCGGTGGAACCTCGGTACCGAGGCGTAGACCTCGATGCGGTTGCAGGTGGACAGCACCACACCCTCCAACACCCCCTCGTAGGTGGAGAGCTGATGGAGCGCCTTCGGGAGGGTGTCCTCCGGAATCGCCAAGCGGCCGAGCAGGCCGAGAGGAGCGGTCTTGTGGTTGAGGCCAAGAGCGATGACGGGCATTGGGCTCAGGCCGAGGGGAGGTTGAGCCGCCGGTTGGCCTCGCGGGCGGCCGCGATCGCCTGGGTGCGCTGCTGGTAGAAGGACAGGATCTGGAGCTCGATGGAGAGGTCGACCTTCCTGACGTTGACGTCGGGCGGGACGTTGACCATAGCGGGGGCGAAGTTGAGTATCGACTTGATCCCGGCGTCGACGAAGCGCTCGGCGACCTCCTGAGCCGAAGCCGGTGGGGTGGCGATGATCCCGATGCAGAGCCCCGTCTCGGCCACGCACTCCTTCAGCTCGTCGAGATGGCGGACGATCAGGCCCCCGACCTCTTCACCCACGGCCTCGGACGAGTTGTCGAACAACGCGTCGATCCGAAAACCTCGCTCGGAGAAGCCCTTGTAGGAGGCGAGCGCGCGGCCGAGGTTGCCGATCCCGACGATCGCGGTGGCCCAGTCCTGAGTGAGCCCCAGCTCGCGCGTTATCTGGTAGAGGAGATACTCGATGTCGTAGCCGACCCCTCGGGTCCCGTACGAGCCGAGGTAGGAGAGGTCCTTTCTGACCTTGGCGGCATTGACCCCGGCGAGGCGCGCCAACTCCTCGGATGAGACCGTCAGCGCCCGCTGGTTCTCGGCGAGGTCGAGCAGGGCGCGGAGATAGATGGGCAGGCGGGCGACCGTCGCCTCGGGAATCGCTCTGCTGCGCATAGAGGGCCATGGTAGCGCAGCTTGTGAGCCAAATCACAAAGTCGGCTGGGGTTGGGGTGGTTTGGCTCCGCGTTGGCTCGGCGTGGACGGGTGCCTCGAGCTTGGGACCCGGCGTGCGTGGTGGCAAACGCGGAGCGAGGATCACTACCCACGG
>JBPCPZ010000026.1:0-8373 GCA_050998655.1 Actinomycetota bacterium | reverse complement strand
GCAGCCCGAACCGCTGCGGTCGGGTCGGCCCTGCCCGTCCCCGCGATGTCGGGGGCCGAGCCATGGACCGGCTCGAACAAACCGATGCATCTGCTTGGTCTGGTTTCCGGCTCGGGATGAAGGTTGGCGCTCGCAGCGCTGCCCAGCCCTCCCGATAACCCGGCGGCCAGGTCCGAGAGCAGGTCCCCGAAGAGGTTGTCGGTAAGCACCACATCAAAACGCTCAGGCTCCGTCACGAGTAGATACGCGGCCGCGTCGGCATGTTGATAGTCGAGCGATACCTCGGGAAAGTCCTGTAAGACCTTTCTGGTCACTTCCGACCACAGCGAGCCGGCGTGGACGAGAACATTCGTCTTGTGCACCCAGGTCAAGCGGCTGCCGCCGCGCGCCGCGAGTTCAAACGCGTACCGCGCGCAACGCTCGATCGCCGCTCTGGTGTTGACGCTCGTCTCTGTCGCGCTGTCCCGATCCCGGTTCCCAACGCCCGAGTAGAGGCCTTCGGTGTTCTCGCGCACGAAGGTCACGCCCAGCTCGGGGAAGGGACGCAAATTGACGTAGAGGTCGAGCTCCTTGCGGAGCCTGAGCAGCACACCTCGCTCGAGCACCCCGTCGGGTACTCGAGGATCACCGATGGCGCCGAACAGCAGCGCGTCCGACTCCCTGATCGTGGTGAGGTCCTCATCCTCTAGTAAGAGGCCTGTGGACAGATAACGGTCCGCCCCCACCTCGAGCATCTCCAGCTCGAAATCGTCCGGTAACTCCCGAAGGGCAACCCCGATGACCTCCGGCCCGATGCCATCTCCGGGAAGCACCGAGATGCGCCTCGTTTTCATACCTCAGCCTCTTAGCGAAGCCATCTGCCGATGTGACAGGGCAATCAGGCGATTGACGGCGGAGAGGTAGGCGCGCGCCGAGGCCTCGACCACGTCGGTGGACACCCCCCGACCCGTTGCCCTTCGTTCGGGAACGTCGTCGCTGCCGCCGGAGGCAAGCACTATGGTGACATCACCGAGCGCATCGATGCCTCCGGTGACGCTCGACACATTGAAGGACTCGAGGCGCGCTTCAATGCCGGTGGCGCGCTGGATGGCACCGCACGCGGCATCGATCATGCCATCGCCAATCGCCGACTCATCGATGACCGCATCCGCGCGTCGCAACCGGACCGTGGCCGTGGGGGACATGTGTGTCCCGCCCGCAACCTGAATCGAAATCATTTCGTACTCTTCGGCATCAGATGACAGCTCGTCGGCCACGATAGCTTCGAGGTCGATGTCGGTGATCCGGATCTTGCGGTCTGCGAGCGACTTGAAGCGCTCGAACGTCTTCTGGATCTCTGTCTTGTCGAGATGGAAGCCCATCTCTTCGAGCGCGTTGGCGAACGCGTGGCGACCCGAATGTTTTCCAAGCACGATCCGAGAGCCCTCAAGCCCAACGTCGACCGGGTCCATGATCTCGTAGGTGGTCCTTTCGGCCATGACGCCGTGCTGGTGGATGCCTGCTTCGTGCGCAAAGGCGTTGGCGCCGACAATCGCCTTGTTTGGCGGCACCGCATAGCCGGTGAGCATCGAGACGAGCCGCGAAGTGCGCGCGATCTCTTTTGAGTTGACGAGTGTGTCGCACCCGCCGACAGATTGGCGCGTTCGCAACACCATCACTACCTCTTCGAGCGAGCAGTTTCCCGCCCGTTCCCCTATACCGTTGACGGCCACCTCGATCTGGCGAGCCCCGGCCCCCACTCCTGCAAGTGCGTTGGCTACGGCAAGTCCGAGGTCGTCATGGGTATGGACACTCCAGATAACCTCTTCTGGAACCTCCGAGGCGAGATAACGCAGCAGCTCCGCGAACTCAGCCGGAAGGCTGTAGCCGACGGTATCGGGCAAGTTCAGAGTCGTCGCACCCGCCCTAGCGGTGGCCCTGAAGACCTCGACCAAGAAGGCCGGGTCGCTACGGGTGGCGTCCTCGCAAGAGAACTCGACGTCGTCGACGTGCGATCGTGCCCGCTCGACACCGCGAGTTGCCGCCTCGAGGACCTCGGCCGCAGACATACGCAGCTTGTGCTTCATATGAATCTCGCTCGTTGCGATAAAGGTGTGGATCCGGGCTCTCTGGGCACCGCCAACGGCCTCCGCGGCTCGGTCGATATCCCGCGGATCGACGCGCGCCAGTCCCGCGATGATCGGGCCCTTGACTTGAGAAGCGATCGCCTTGACTGCTTCGGTCTCGCCGTCGGAGGAGATTGGAAAACCTGCTTCGATGACATCCACTCCCAAGCGAGAAAGCTGCTCGGCTATCTCGACCTTCTCTCTCAAGTTAAGAGAGATCCCGGGCGACTGCTCCCCATCTCTAAGGGTGGTATCGAAGATTCGGACGTTGTGGAAGCTCGATTCGCCGGACGTATCGCCGACGGCTACATCGCCCTCCTCTACATCGCCTGCAGCTACTTCCGTTTCATCCACGACATCATCTCCCTGAGCCGAGCCCCGACCTCTTCGATTGGGTGCTGTGTCTGGCGGCGCCGTTCGGCGTCGAGTACCGGGGTACCGGCACGGTTCTCGAGGACCCATTCACGGGCAAATGCTCCGGAACGCACATCCTCGAGTGTTCTTCTCATGGCAGCCTCGACCTCGGGCCCAATGATCTCCTTGCCGCGCGTCCGGTCTCCATACTCGGCCGTCTCCGAGATCGCGTCGCGCATGCCGGCAAAGCCGCCCTCATAGAGCAGGTCGACGATCAGCTTGAGCTCGTGCATGCACTCGAAGTAGGCGATCTCGGGCTGATAACCGGCTTCGACCAGTGTCTCGAAGCCGGCCTGGATAAGTCGTGACGTTCCACCGCACAACACCGCCTGTTCGCCGAACAGATCGGTCTCGGTCTCTTCTGCAAAGGTCGTCTCGAGCACTCCGGCGCGCGCGCAGCCTAGTCCGCGCGCATAGGCAAGTGCCCTGGACATGGCTTCCCCGGTGGCGTCCTGGTGAATTGCCACGAGTGCAGGTGTGCCGCTGTTCTCCTCATAGGTCCTGCGCACCAGAGGGCCGGGGGCCTTGGGTGCGACCATCGACACGTCGATGGAGTCTGGCGGGCGGATCTGACCGAAGTGGATGTTGAAGCCATGCGCGAAAAGCAGCGTCGCCCCCGACTTGAGGTTGTTCTCGACCGCCTGCCGATACACCGTCGCCTGATGCTGATCTGGCACCAGCATCGCCACCAGATCCGCGTCGGCGCAGGCTTCGTGCACGCTTGCGACCGATAGGCCGTCGCCCTCCGCCCGACTCCACGAAGGCGAGTCCTTGCGCAATCCGACCGTCACATCCAGGCCAGAATCGCGAAGGTTAAGAGCGTGCGCCCTTCCCTGAGACCCGTAACCGAGAACCGTGATGTGCTTACCCTCCAGCAGTGCGCCCGGGGCGTCGTTCTCGTAATAGATGCGAGCTGCCATTGAATGCTCCCCTTTCATTAGACGCCGAGGCCCGACGTCCGAACTGCGGCTTTCCTAAGAGACTTTCTAAGAGGCTTCTTGGACCGGGACGGGCCTGAGCACACCAGCCCGCAGTCCCCTGGCGCCGCGTCCCAGCGCGACCCTGCCGGTGCGCGCCATCTCGATGATCCCGAAGGGACTCAGCAGTTGCAGCAATGCCTCGATCTTCTCAGGGGTGCCGGTGGCCTCCACGACGATGGACTCTGGATCGACATCGACCACCTTGGCTCTGAAGATCTCGACCATCTCGAGCACCTCAGCGCGGCGGCCCGCACCCGCGCCCACCTTGATCAGGGCAAGCTCGCGCTCGACTGAGGCGTTGTGCGACAGCTCGGCAATGCGGAGCACATTGATGAGCTTGTGCAGCTGCTTGGTGACATGCTCAAGCGGTTTGTTGTCCACCGAGACGACGATAGTCATTCGTGAGACGGCGGGATCTTCCGTCTCCCCCACTGCCAGCGAGTCTATGTTGAACCCACGCCGGGCGAACAATCCCGAGATACGGGCAAGCACTCCCGGCTTGTTTTCGACCAGCACCGAAATTGTCTGAGTCGTGGTGTTCACGCCGTCCGCCTGACATCGGCATCGGCGGCGGCCGGCTCGTCGGGAGAGGAAGGGCCGAGGATGATGTCGTCGTTGGAGGCGCCGGCCGGGATCATCGGAAAGCACATTTCGGTCGAGTCCACTCGGAAGTCGATGACGCAGGGACGGTCGTCGACGCCCAGGGCCTTGTCGACGATCATCTCCACCTCTTCGGGCCTCGTGGCCCGCAGTCCAACCGCGCCGTAGGCCTCTGCCAGCTTGGCGTAATCGGGAACCTCCTGGGGCAGATGCACCTCCGAGTAGCGCTCGTCGTAGAAGAGCTCCTGCCACTGTCTGACCATGCCGAGATGGGCGTTGTTCAAGATGGCGACGATGAACGGCGTGTGGTTGAGAGTCGCGGTGGCGAGCTCCTGCGCGGTCATCTGGAAGCATCCGTCGCCGTCTATGGCGACCACGCGCTCGTCCGGGCGACCCACCTTAGCTCCGAGGGCCGCAGGGACGGCGAAACCCATAGTCCCGAGCCCTCCCGAGGTCACCCACGAGTAGGGGCGGTTACAGGACATGATCTGGGAGGCCCACATCTGGTGCTGTCCCACCCCCGTCACGACGACAGCCTCGCCCTTCAGCGCTTGATTGAAGAGGTCGACGACTAACTGAGGCTTGATCGGCCCATCGTCTTCTTGCTTATAGGCGATCGGATAATCGCGGCTCCACTACGACACCAGCTCGTGCCATGCATTGAGATCGGGACGCCCGTCCACCGGCATGTTCTCGATCACCGCTCTACTCAGCTCGACGATAACGCTGCGCGCGTCCCCGACGATGGGAACATCGGCGTTCCGGTTCTTCCCAATCTCGGCCGGGTCGATGTCGGCGTGGATGATCTTCGCTTCGGGAGCGAACCCTTCGAGATTTCCGGTGACACGGTCGTCGAAACGGGCGCCGATATTGATGAGCAGATCTGATCTCTGCATCGCCGTCACCGCCGCATAGGAGCCATGCATGCCGGGCATCCCCAAGCACAGGGGGTGGTTGTCCGGAAACGCGCCACGCGCCATCAATGTCGTTACGACCGGCGCACCGATCGCCTCTGCCAGGTGGATCAACTCATCTGCTGCCCGCGCCTTGAGAACTCCTCCGCCCACATAGAGAACCGGACGGCGAGACTCTTTGATGAGTCGCGCCGCGGCCTTTACCTGGCGGGCGTTGGGCTGAGCGATGGGCCGATAGCCGGGCAGATTGATGGACTGGGGCCACTCGAACTGGGTCTTCGACTGCAGCACATCCTTGGGGATGTCTACCAACACTGGGCCGGGGCGGCCGCTCGAGGCGATGTGAAATGCCTCCGCAATTACCTCGGGAATCTCATCAGCATCCATCACCTTGTAGTTGTGCTTGGTGATGGGCAAGGTGATCCCACAGATATCGGCTTCCTGAAACGCGTCGTTTCCTATCACGGCGCGCGGCACCTGGCCGGTCACCGCCACAAGGGGCACCGAATCCATGAATGCATCCGCCAGCGGGGTGACCAGGTTGGTGGCGCCGGGCCCCGACGTCGCCATGCACACGCCAACCTTGCCGGTGACGTGTGCGTAGCCCTCGGCGGCGTGCCCGGCCCCCTGTTCGTGCCGCATGAGGATGTGGCGAATCGAGGACTCCAGCAACGGATCGTAGGCGGGGAGGATCGCTCCTCCCGGAATCCCGAAGATCACCTCGCATCCGGCGCTCTCCAGCGAGCGCACAAGCGATTGAGCGCCTGTTGTCATCGTCGTCCCCTTTTTGCCTGAATGCGGATGCGAGTCATGGTCGGCCGCCGCTTCGGACCCGGTAGGAATAGGCAGCGAGGTTGTAAAGAGCACGGGAGAAAGCCTCTTGAGAGCTGTCGCGCCTCTCGGTGGCGATCTCCTCCGAGCCCAGGAGCCCGGTCAAGAACGAGTCCTCGGTCTGGAAATAGCGCTCGAACCAGGATCTCCTTGCCTCGTCGGCGAGCTCGAGCCTCACCGCTCCGGGCGCGGTCCACTCGGCGCTTCCGACGTAGTTGCGGTCGTAGATCTCTGCCTTCATCGCTTCTCCTTGGTTGATTTCGTCACTGCGAGGGGTTTGCGGCCAACGAAAAACCCTCCGGTTCTCGGAGGGTTGCGCACGTTCCTGCGGCCTATGGGGCCGAAGGACGCGCGCTAGCTAATAAGTACGAGGTGAATCAGAAAGAGGCGCCCCACGGCGCGCGCGGCTCCCGAATTGAGGGCGCGGTGTTCGTTTCTGTGCATTAGCGTGAGAGTATGGGGCACGAGTCGGAGGATGTCAAACTCGGCCCTCTTGGGGCCCGTTTTTCGGGCACCGGCCTAGCGGCCGTGACCACCTCCCGCATCGTTGGAGGCTCAAGGTTGGCGGTAAACGTCCCCCTCGGCCCCACCGGCCGGAGCGCAGTGCTTGTATCGTCGGTGGTGCCGGGCCGAATTCACTCACACGCCTTAACCAAGGAGCACCAATGAGCGACCCCTACTCCGAGCCCTCCGACCCCGCCAAGCGCATCAGCAGCCGGCTCACCGACGGAACCGACCGGGCCGGGGCGCGAGCCATGCTGAAGGCGGTCGGCTTCTCCGACCAGGACCTCTCGAAGCCGATCATCGGCGTGGCGACGACATGGCTCGAGACCATGCCGTGCAACCTCAATCAACGAGAGCTGGCGGCTCAGGTCAAGGCCGGGATCAGGGCGGCCGGGGGCACACCCATGGAGTTCAACACGATCTCGGTCTCGGACGGCGTGTCGATGGGGACCGAAGGAATGCGCGCCTCGCTCATCAGCCGGGAGGTGATAGCGGACTCGATCGAGCTCGTCGCAAGGGGACATCTGTTCGATGGGCTCGTTTGCCTGGTGGGTTGCGACAAGACCATTCCGGGAGCGGTCATGGCCCTATGCCGGCTCGACATTCCCAGCTTCGTGCTCTACTCGGGCTCGATCGCTCCAGGACGTTGGCGTGGCAAAGACGTGACGCTGCAAGACGTCTTCGAGGCGGTCGGGCGCCACGCCGCAGGAAGGCTCTCCGCTGAGGATCTCCACTCGCTCGAAAATGTCGCCTGTCCCGGAGCGGGCGCCTGCGGTGGGCATTTCACCGCGAACACGATGGCGACCGCAGTCGAGTTTCTCGGAATCACTCCGGCCGGTCTGGGCGCCATTCCGGCCACTGCCCCGGGCAAGAAGGCGGCCGCGGAGCAGGCGGGCAAGATCGCAGTCGAGGTCACGCGCAAGAACCTACGGCCGTCGCAGATCATCACGCGCGAGGCACTGGAGAACGCCATCACATCGGTGGCGGGGACGGGTGGCTCGACTAATGGAGTCCTCCATATGTTGGCGATTGCACGCGAGCGGGGGGTCGAGCTCTCGATCGACGACTTCGATGCGATCGCCGCCCGCACACCGATCGTGGCCGACCTCAAGCCCGGTGGAAGGTTCACCGCGGTGGACATGTACGAGGCCGGCGGAATGGCGCTGGTGGCGCGAGAGCTGGACCGGGCGGGACTGCTCCATTCCGCCGCACTCACGGTCGACGGCCGCACCCTCGGCGAGATCGCGTCGGGTGCGCGCGAAACGGTCGGCCAGGAGGTTGTCGTCCCGGCCGACAGGCCGCTCAAGAAAAGCGGCGGCCTGGCGATCCTGAGGGGCAATCTAGCCCCTGAGGGATGCGTGGTAAAGCTCGCCGGGCACGAGCGGCTATTCCACCGCGGGCCGGCGCGTGTCTTTGACTCCGAGGACGACTGCTTCGAGGCGGTCAAGAAGAGATTGATCACCAGCGGTGACGTCGTCGTGATCCGCTACGAGGGGCCGGCCGGCGGTCCCGGCATGCGAGAGATGCTCGCCGTCACCGCGGCCCTCGTAGGAGAGGACCTGGACGACTCGGTGGCGCTGATCACCGACGGGCGCTTCTCGGGCGCCACGCACGGCCTGATGGTCGGCCACATTGCGCCCGAAGCAGCCCACGGAGGTCCCATCTCGGCCCTCGAGGACGGTGATGTAATTGAGATCGACGTAGACGCGAGGGAGCTGCGCGTCAACCTGTCCGACGAGGAGATAGGCAAGCGCCTGGCGGAGTGGAACCCGCCGACCCCCCGCTACACGAGCGGCGTGTTCGCCAAGTACGCACTGACGGTGGCGTCGGCGTCCGAAGGTGCGATAACGAACCCGGGAGCCATGCAGCGGAAAAGGTGAGCGCTATTGGTCCGATCTTCGGGAGACGGCTCCAGCAACTTTGAAGCACTGCCCACATCCGGTGTAGGCACAGAACCAATGTTCGGCTGTGGGGCCGGCGCGTCGCTCGAGGCTCCAGTCGGCGGGGTTCATCGCCCATGGGCGG
>JBPCPZ010000170.1:0-3259 GCA_050998655.1 Actinomycetota bacterium | reverse complement strand
GCGGTGGTCAGGGCGAACGCCTGCGCCAGCTTGTCGTCGTCGGTCTGGGCGAATCCTCCCGGCGGCGGCCCGCCGGCATTGGCGACAAGGATGTCGATGGGCCCCACGCCTTGGACCACGCGGCCGTGGGCTTCCTTGACGGCGGCCCCGTCGGAGACGTCGAGCGGCACCGCCAGCGCACGACCTCCGTTTCCTGATACCTCGGTGACAAACTCGTCCAGCAGCTCGGTGCGCCGGGCCGAGACCGCCACGCGCGCCCCCTCGCCGGCGAGCGAGTGTGCAGTCGCCCGCCCCAACCCGCCGGAGGCACCCAACACCCACGCCACCTTGCCCTCAAGCCCCAGATCCATGTCTGCCTCCCGTCGTGGTCAGTCGCGCTGCACGGTACTCAAGCGTCCATTACGCGCGTTTGCCCACCGGATCGGTACTCGATCGTCCATTACGCGCGTTTGGCGACAAGGTCATGGGGCGAGGATGATGCGGCCGAAGGTCTCGTTCGAGGCCATCGCCGCGTAGGCGTCATCGGCCTCTTCCAGACCCACCACCCTGTCGACCACCAGGTCGAGCACCCCTCGCTCGAACAGCGGCACGATCTCCCGCCCGAATGCCGCCACCGCGGCCCCCTTAGCGTGCTCGGGCCGGCTCCGGAGCGCGGTGCCGGTCACTTGCAGACGCTTGGACAGCACCGCGCCCATGTCGAGCCGGGCGCTTGCCCCCGCCACCAAGCCCACGATGACGATGCGCCCGGCTATCCGGCAGACCCCGACGTCCACTTCGAGATAGTCGCCGCCGATGAGGTCGATGACGATGTCGACCTCACCGATGCGGGAGGCCATGTCGTCGGCCGCCAGAACGCCCTCATCGAGACCGAGCTGTGCGGCTTGCTCGAGCTTTCGGAGGGTCCTCGACGTGCCCACCGTGGTGGCGCCGGCGGCCCGGGCTATCTGCAGGGCCGCTAGGCCCACCCCCGAACCGACACCGTGGATCAGCACCCGCCCTCCGGGGCGCAGCCGGGCGCGCTCGAAGAGCGCGTCGTGAGCCGTTATGTAGGCCTCGGGTATCCCCCCCGCCCGCACCGGATCGAGGTCCTGGGGAATCTTTGCGCACAATGACTCGGTCGTGAGCACATGGCTGGCGTGGCCGCCTCCGCCCACGATTCCGAACACGCGATCTCCTGCCTGCAGTGAGCGCACGCCGTCCCCCACCGCCGCCACGGTTCCGGCGTGTTCGAGACCGGGTACGTCTTCGGGCCAGCCCTTGGGAGCCGGATAGCGGCCCATCTTCTGGAGGAGGTCTGCTCGGTTTACGCCGGTGCCGGAAACCTCGACCAGTACCTGCTCGCCGGCCGGCTCGGGAGTGGGGCGTTCGGAGACCTCGAGGCGGCCGTCGTCGATGCGAAGAACTCTCAGGCCGGCCCTCCCTCTTCTTCCCCACCCACACGGCCCTCAGCTCCCACCCACGAGGAGCCGTCGGCGTAGACCTCCTTCTTCCAGATGGGGACTGTGGCCTTTATCTCCTCGATGATGTAGCGGCACGCTTCGAGCGCATCGCCGCGGTGGGCCGCTCCGGAAACCACCACCACGGTCGGCTCCCCCAGCTCACAGACACCGGTGCGATGCAAGGCGATCACGTCGTTGAGCTCCCATTTGCCGGCCGCCTCCGAGCAGATTTCCTCCATTCGCTTGGGCGCGAGCTGCGGGTGTGCCTCGTAGTCGAGCCGCGTGACCGGCTTGGCGGAGTTGTCGGCGACCGCCGCCGACTCCCTCACAGTGCCGACAAACACGGCGATTCCCCCCGACGACGGAGACGAGCCCTGTGCGATCGCGGCCGCGATGTCGAGCGGCTCTGAAGCGATACCCGAAGAGATCACCTAGTCAACCGCCGATATAGGACATCTCGACCCGGGGAAGGTCTTTCGTCTGAGACGATCGCAGTTCGGAGTAACGATCGTCGCGCTTGCCCCACACCGATGAGATGGTCGCGGCGATGTCGTCTTCTGAGGCATCCGAACGCAGCAGCTCGCGCAGGTCGAACCCCTTCATGGCGAACAGGCACGTATAGAGCGAGCCCTCGGCCGAGATCCGGGCCCTCGTGCAGGTTCCGCAGAAGGCGCCGGTGACCGAGGAGATGACTCCGATTTCACCGCCGCCGTCGCGATAGCGCCACCGGGCCGCTACCTCGCCCTCGTAGTTGGGCTCGACCGGCTCGAGCGGCATGGCGTCGTTGATCCGGGACACGATCTCGGCGGAGGTGACGACATCGTTCATCCGCCATCCGTTGGTGGTGCCGACGTCCATGTATTCGATGAAGCGCAGGATGTGGCCGCTGCCGTGGAAGTGACGAGCCATTTCGAGGATGCTGTGGTCGTTGAGGCCTCGCTTGACCACCATGTTGACCTTGACCGGCGTCAGGCCCGCTTGCGCCGCCGCGGCGATCCCCTCGAGCACCCGGGCGACCGGGAAGTCGACATCGTTCATCGCCTTGAAGACGTCGTCCCTCAAGGAGTCGAGGCTCACGGTGACCCTCTTGAGCCCTGCCGCGCTGAGCGTCTGCGCATTGTGCGGCAGCATCGAGCCGTTGGTCGTCAGTGCGATGTCGAGCCCCGGAATCGCGGCGAGCTTGCCTATGAGCACCTCGAGGTCTCGCCGCACGAGCGGCTCGCCGCCGGTGAGGCGCACCTTCTCGACTCCCAGGCGCACGAAAATGCGTGCGAGGCGGTCGATCTCCTCGAACGTGAGCAGGGCGTCGCGCTCGAGAAACTGGTAGTCGCGCCCAAAGACCTCCTTGGGCATGCAGTAGACGCAGCGGAAGTTGCAGCGGTCGGTGACCGATATGCGTAGATCGCGCAGGGGGCGCCCGAGCCGATCCGTGACCCTGGAAGTCATCTAGCAATCATCACACGACTCCTGTGGCAGTGAGAGCACCGGCCAAGGGCGCGAAGAAACGATGACAGTATCCGAGTAGCTCTCCCTGCCTCGGGTAGGAGAAAACAAAGAGCTCTACGAGTTCGTGGAAGTTACACCGGGAGGTGCTTGAACCGATGGCCGACAACAGAGGCATCGCTTATATGGGGACCGGCAAAGTCGAAGTCCAGGACATTCCCTTTCCTGAGCTGGTCTTGAGGGACGGGCCCGGGGTGCATCCCGACAACGTCGGGCGCGAGACACCCCACGGCGCCATCCTCAAGGTCGTATCCACCAACATCTGTGGGTCCGACCAGCACATGGTCAGGGGCCGGACGACTGCTCCCGAAGGCCTG
>JBPCPZ010000142.1:0-3608 GCA_050998655.1 Actinomycetota bacterium | reverse complement strand
CATGTGTGCCGGCCCGGCCTGAGAGCGCGTCGGCAAGACATTCGGGAGAGGTGATGATGGCGCGCCCCCCACCGTTCTCGACGAAGGACAGCGCGGCGCTCACCTTGGGGCCCATCGAGCCCGCAGGGAACTGCCCCCGGAGGTAATGGCGCCTCAGCGCCGAGGCGGCGATCAGGTCAATGCCCTCCTCATCGTCGGTCCCGTAGCCGAGGTAGACGCGCTCGACGTCGGTGAGGACCACGAAGGCGGCGGCGTGAAGGGTCGTGGCCAGCAGCGCGGAGGCGAGATCCTTGTCGATTACCGCGTCAATTCCGTGGAGCGATCCTGCCTCGCCTGCCACCACCGGGATCCCGCCGCCCCCGCAGGCGACCACGATCATCCCTGTCTGAAGCAACATCGAAACGACGGGGGCCTCGACGATCTCCAGGGGCTCTGGCGAGGCAACCACCCGGCGCCAGCCTCGGCCCTCGGGGTCCCGCATGAGTATCCAGTCTCTGCTTCTGAGCTCATCGAGCCTTTCCTCTGCGTAGAAGGTGCCGATCGGCTTGGTGGGGTGGTCGAAGGCGTCATCGTCCGCGTCGACGATGACCTGCGTCACAACGGTGACCACCGGAATGTGCATGCCCGACTCCCACAGCGCGTTGGACAGGCACTGCTGGATCATGTAGCCCATCGCCCCCTGGGTGTCGGCGACGGCAGCGTGCAGCGGCAGGGGAGGAAGCTCTCCGGACTCTGCAGCGAGGTCTGATCGAAGCATGATGTTGCCCACCTGAGGCCCGTTGCCGTGTGTTATCACCAGTCTTCTGGTGTGGGAGGCGATCACCGGCATGAGGTACTCGACGGTGGCCCGCATGCGCTCGAACTGAGCCGCGACCGACGGCTCATCTCCAATGCGGGAGATGGCGTGGCCCCCGAGTGCTATGACGGTGACGGGAGCGCCCGCCGGCCCAGTCTGCTCCTTCACAGCCCGATCCTAGTGCCGAGCCGGCAAGCATTCGGGCCGAATGGTGGTTCGTGGTCGCAGAGCAACCTTTATCCACCACTCGACGGAGAATGGGCCACAATGCGTCAATCAATCGAGGTGTATTCGCCGCCTGAGAACGCTGCGACGCGCCCCGTTTCGCCAACCCGCGGCCCTTCGGGACCAACAATTGCACGGCGGTGGGCGGTCATCGCCGGTGCTCTGCTGGTCGTGCTCATAGTCGGCGGGGTGCTGTTGCGTGGTGGTGAGGAATCCCCTGCTCCTATGCCCGAGAGCGTTCCCGGCACGCCCGACTGGGCGCTGGAGCACTACGGCAATGCTCACAAGCAAGGGTTCCTGCGCCGAAAAATCGTGGAGATAGAGTTCCTCGGACGCTCGATGTTCGTGCATCGGGGAGCGAGGCGCCATTTCCTGCGCTTGGAGCGCCTTTTTGAAGCGCGTGTTCCAGACTACGCCGCTGCGGTCGCCGCAGGGGAGCTCGATGACTGGAGCTATGAGAACCGCAACGTGCGAGGGTCTGGGCTGAAGTCGAATCATGCGTTCGGCATAGCAATCGATATCAACGCTCTAGCCAACCCTCTCGGAACTGCCGGCGACATGCCGGAGGAGGTTGTGCGGCAATGGGAGGCCGAGGGTGGCGAGTGGGGAGGCGACTGGGAACGGCCCGACCCCATGCACTTCGAGACCCGCCTGACTCCGGACCAGATTCGGCATCGCTACCGGACCGACGGCTCGCCTCGAAGCTGGTACCTCGACCAGCTCATCGGGGGCTGAGGCGGGATGGACCTACTCGCTAACTGATCTTTCCAATGTGAGCACCGCTGAGCGGGGCTGCTGTTGATTTGCTCGGTGATCGCCCGGCTGTAACGTGTGGCAATGGTTTCGGGAGCGATGGTGATCAGGAACGGAACCGTCGTTCGCTCGACCGGCATAGAAGCGGCGGATGTCTTCATCGATGGGGAACGCATCTCGTCCGTAGGGCCGCCCGGCTCCGAGACGGACTTCAGGGGCGACGTCGTAGACGCCTCCGGAAAGCTAGTGATCCCAGGTGCCGTCGACGTCCACACCCATCTCGACATGGAGGTCGGGGCTACTCGTTCCGCGGATGACTTCGCCAGCGGCACGAGGGCGGCCGCCTGCGGTGGCACGACCACCGTGCTCGATTTCGCCACGGCCTACCGGGGCGAGTCGGTGGCCCAGGGGCTGGCAACGTGGCACGCCAAAGCCGAAGGCAGGGCGGTGATCGACTACGGCTTCCACATGTCGCTTACCGAGCTCACGGCATCCGCCGAGGATGTCGTCGACGAGATGTCGGAGGCCGGGGTCACGAGCTTCAAGCTCTACATGACCTACCCGGAGCGCCTGATGGTGTCAGACGATGTCATCGCCTCGGTGCTGAAGGCGGCGGGGAAGCGAGGTTGTCTCGTCTGCCTTCACTGCGAGGACGACGCAACGGTGGCAAGACTGCGAGCGGAGGCGCTTTCTTCCGACCGCACCGAGCCGCGTTGGCATGCGTGGTCGCGGCCCCCGAGTGCAGAGGCCGACGCGGTGGCGCGCGCAGTGCGTATGGCGGCGGAGGCCGAGAGTGCCTGCTACGTCGTTCATCTCTCGAGCGCCGACGCCCTCGCCGAAGTGCGCGTCGCACAGGAGGCGGGGCAGCCCTTCTACGCCGAGACCTGCCCCCAGTACCTCTATTTGTCGGCCGATCGCTACGAGGACCTCGCTTCGCAGGCAGCTCGCTTCATTTGCGCGCCGCCTCTGCGCGATCCTCATCACTCCGAGGAGCTGTGGGAGGGACTCGCCCGAGGCCACCTCCAGGTCGTCGCGACCGACCACTGTCCGTTTACGCAAACGGACAAGGACCGAGGCCTCTCCGGAGAGGGCTGGGCGGACTTCACAGACATCCCCGGCGGCCTTCCCGGGATTGAGACCCGCCTCGCTCTCATCTATCAGCAGGTGGTCGAGGGACGGCTCACTCTCGAGGCGTGGGTCGATCGCTGTTGCACCGCCCCGGCGAAGCTGTTCGGCCTCCACCCACGCAAGGGCGAGCTGGCCGTCGGCTCGGACGCCGACGTGGTCGTCTTCGACCCGGCGCAGGAGCGCCCCTTGGTGGCAGAGAGACTGCACATGAACGTCGACTACTCGCCCTATGAGGACGTGGTCGTGCGTGGTTGGCCCGAGCTGGTGCTCAGCAGGGGCCGCGCGGTGGCGCGCTCCGGCGAGCCGGTGGGCGAGCCGGGGTGGGGCCGCTATGTGAGCAGGGGGCCGAGCGGCAGCCTGTGCTGATCTCGCCCGGCCAATCAAGTCCCGATCGGGTAGCCACTGGAGCGTCGAGCGGGATGACTACCGGGATTCGGGGGCGCGGAGCGCGGTTCCGATTGCGGCGCGGAGGTTCGGCAAAGGGCCGATCTGCCCGGGGACCGAAAGGTCCTGAGCACTGCCGGTGCTCTCGAGAATCGAGCGGACCCGACGCGACGTGAGGTGCTCGCCCGTTCGGGCTTCGGTGGCGCTGGAGAGAGTGACGGCCGCGGCCGCCACCATGGCCGCCGCGCTCGAAGTGCCCGCGAACCCGCTGCTATAGAAGCTGTTGCGCGCGGCACCGTAGAGGTCGCCGTAGCCGGTCGTC